>NZ_JAEVHN010000078.1:0-16359 GCF_016803375.1 Micromonospora sp. 4G55 | reverse complement strand
AGCGGGGGACGTGCTGCGCCCACTCGAGCGCGTAGTCGCCGAGGCCGCTGCCGATCTCGATGGGGTTGTCGCCGAGGTGGGGCACGGCCAGCTCGACGAACCAGCTCCGGTGGTTGACCGCCGTCGCGAGGCCCTCCAGGACCTCGGACTGGACGCGCTGATCCCCAGTGATTTCTGCCATGCGTCGATTCCTCACGATATGACTCGACCCGCGCCTGGACCGACAGAGTGAATCATCCGCGTCGACGGCGGAGGAAACGGGGCACCGTAGTGGCCGAAATGCGGTCGGGTTTGGGCACGTGATCGGGGGTCGGCGAACCCGGCACATAGTACGCAGTCCTCCGAAACATGTCACGTCACCGCCATAAGCCAACTACGCTCCGAATTGTCATGACTACTCCCGAATCGGGCCCCGAGGTCGAGCGATCCGGCGTCGGGGACGCCGAGGTCGGCGACGACCACGGCGTACGGTGGCGGGAGGGCTGGCGGCGGGACGTCGCCGCGGTGCTCAGCTTCGTGCTGCTGGCACTCTGGGTGACCCTGCGACTCTGGACGCGCCCCGGCGGCGGGCTGCGGGACAACCGGTCCGACCAGTCGCAGTTCGAGTGGATGATGGCCCACGGCGCCCGGGTCGTGACCGAATTCGCCTATCCGTTCGCCTCGGACCGGATGAACGTGCCCGACGGCGTGAACCTGATGGCCAATACCTCCGTATTGTCCATTTCAATACCAATGACGCCGGTCACCGTCCTCTTCGGGCCACAATGGTCATTCCTGCTCTTCCTCACCCTGGGAATGGCCGCCACCGGGACCGCCTGGTACTTCTTCCTCTCCCGGGTGGTGACCCGATCCCGGGGCCCGGCGTGGCTGGGCGCCGCGTTCTGCGCGTTCGCCCCGGCGATGGTGTCGCACGCCAACGCCCACCCGAACATCGTGTCGCAGTTCGTCGTCCCGCTGATCGCTTGGCGGACCCTGCGGCTCGCCGAGCCCGGCCGGTGGCTGCGCAACGGTCTCCTGCTCGGCCTGCTGATCGTCTGGCAGGCCTTCCTCAACCTCGAGATCCTGTTGATGACCGCGATCGCGCTGGGCGTGGTGGTGGCCGCGCTCGCCATCGGCCGGCCCGAGCTGCGCCGCGGCACGCGCAGCTTCCTGGCCGGGCTCGGGGTCGCCGCCGTCCTGTCCGCCGTGCTGCTGGCGTACCCGCTCTACGTGCAGCTCTTCGGCCCCGGCTCGTACCACGGGCTGTCCCGGCTGATCCGGGGCTACCGCACCGACCTGGCCGCCTTCGTGGCGTACTCGCGCGAGTCGTTGGCCGGTGACGCCCGCTCCGCCAGGCCGCTGGCCAAGAACGCCACCGAGGAGAACGCCTTCTTCGGCTGGCCGCTGGTGGTCCTCACCGTCGCCCTGGTCTGGTGGTTGCGGCGCAGCGCACTGGTGCTCGGCCTGGCGGTCCTCGCCGTGCTCTTCGCGGTGCTCTCGCTCGGCCGGGAGATCCAGCTCAACGGCCGGGACACCGGCGTGCCCGCCCCGTGGGCGCTGCTGGAGGACCTGCCGCTGCTGCACTCCGTGGTGCCCACCCGCTGGTCGCTGGCGGTCACGCCGGTCGTCGGGGTGCTGCTCGCGCTCGGTGCGGAACACGCCCGCCAACTGTCCCGCCGATATCCGGGCACGCGGACGCAGATCCGGTTCGCCACGGTCACCGTCCTGGTCATGGCCCTGCTGCCGAACGTGCCCACCCCGCTGCCCGTCACCCGGCTCGACCCGACCCCGGCGTTCGTCACCTCGGGCGCGTGGCGCCCGTACGTCGCCGGCGGACGCAGCATCGTCACCCTGCCGCTGCCCGACAACACCTACGCGGACCCGCTGCGCTGGTCGTCCCGGACCCGGCTGGAGATGCCGATCGCCCGCGGCTACTTCCTCGCGCCCGACACCCGGCCCTCGGCGCCCGAGCCGGAGGTCGCCCTCTTCACCGCGCCGTTCCGCCGGACCAGCAACTTCTTCGGTCACATCGCCCGGACCGGGGTGATCCCGCCGATCACCCGGCAGGACCGGGCCGCGGCGGTGGACGACCTGCGCTACTGGCGGGCCGGGGCGGTGGTCCTCGGCCCGCACCGCAACGCAGACCTGCTGCGCTGGGCGATGACCCAGCTGACCGGGATCACCCCCACCTTCACCGGTGGGGTGTGGCTCTGGGACGTCCGCCCGCTGACCGGGTAGGCGCGGTCAGGACGGGCGGACGCAGCAGCCCTGGCAGATCTTGGGCTTCGGCAGGGTGAAGGCCAGGCAGCAGGTCCGGCGCTGCACCGTCGGCTCGCCGGTCGGACCGGGCACCAGCTCCACCAGGTCGGCCAGGTCGAGCGCGTCGAGCAGGGTGGAGATGCTGCGGACCGAGGAGCCGGGGAGGGTGTCCGCCGCGCGCAGGATCCCGTGGGCGATGCCGGAGGCGACCGAGCCGAGCAGCGTACGGGCGCCGACCCGGACCTCCGTCTGGATCGCGGCGATCATCGGGGCGAGGTGGGCGTCGAGCAGCGAGGCGCGAAGCACGCGGAGCAGCTCCGCCTCGTCGGCGACCACCCGCACCTCGGGGTGGCCGGCGAGCGCCAGCGGGTCGTTCGGCAGCACCGCGACCGCGGTCGAGCCGCGCAGCCCCATGGTGAGCAGCTGGTGGTGGTCCTCGAAGTGGATCAGCACATCGGCCGGGTCGAGCAGCGGCACCCGACGGGCCGAGGCCCAGCCGAGCACCACCGGCAGGGCCGTCCAGTAGCTGTAGGACTTCCAGGCCAGCGCGGCGCAGGCGTGCGGGGTACCACCCCAGCGGCGGGACGCCGCAGCGAGGAACTCGGGGAGGCGGGTGCCGTCGATCAGGCCGGTCGCCGGGCTCCAGCCGGCCTCGTCGACGACCAGCAGGCCCGGCGCGAGGCCGGGCAGGTCGTCGGTGCCGAACATGGCCCGGAGGGTGGCGGTCACCGGGGCGAGCGGCGGGGCGAGCTCGCACCCTGGCATCACCGCTGTCACCTGGTCCGTCCCCTTGTCCGAAGTGCCGTCCGTCCAGCTAAGGCTAGCCTAACTACAGCCCTGTGTATAAGGGAAGCCTCACCAAAGGCGGATCGAGAGGCCCGGGTCACTCCGTCGACGGCGCTGGCGACGGACCGGCCCGGGCTCCGCGTACTACCCGGCGCGTGAAGGTGGAAACACGCGTGGTGTCAAGCCAAATGTCGGCAAAGTGCCAGTTGAGGTGCGGCCGGGGTGGTCGAACGTGAAGACTTGTCGTCCCGGCCGTGAGGAAGCTGATGACGACCTCCCCCCTGGAGCGGGCCGCCGAGTCCTTCGCCGCGGAGCTCGCCCGGCACCGGACGGGGCGAGGACTCTCCAAGAAGCAACTCGCCACGCTCATGGGCTTCGACCCGTCCTACGTCAGCCACGTCGAGGGGCGCCGGCACCGGCCCACCGAGGACTTCGCCCGCCGCGCCGAGGCCGTCCTCGACGCCAGCGGCGCGATCTGGCAACGCTTCCGGGAGTACGACCAGCTCCGCCAGGCCCGCCCCGTCCCGGCGCACCGCGAGCTGCCACCGCCCGGGCAGTGGCTGCCCCCCGGCACCGGCCTGGTCGTCGAGCGCGAGACCGCCACCCTCACCCACACCGACGAGGGCTACCACTGCGTGGTGCGCCGCCAGCTGCACAACGTCGGCACCGAGCCGGTGACCCGCCACCTCGTCCGGGTCGCCGTCGACCGCTACCCCGACGACCCGGGCCGCTCCAACCGGCACCACCGGGAACACCCGCTCACCTTCGCCGAGCTGCGGCTGCGGGCGTACCGGGACGACGGTGGCAGCCGCGAGCCGATGCATTGGCGGGCCAAGCACGACCGGGACGCGTACAAGGAGATCTGGCTGCTCTTCGAGAACGGCGACGGACCGTTCCCGCTGCACCCGGGCGAACGGGTCGAGATCGAGTACGCGTACCACGTCGGCCGGGAGAAGTGGGGCCCCTGGTTCCAGCGCGCCGTACGCCTGCCCACCCGGCACCTGGCCGTCCGGCTGGACCTGCCGGTGGCGCTCGACCCCCGGGTTTGGGGGGTGGAGACCTCCCTCTCCGCCGACGAGGGCCCGCTGCGTACCCCGATCCGCCGGCACGACCGCGGTGACCGCGCGATCTTCGACTGGGCGACTGACGACCCGCCGCTCAACTCCCGCTACCGCCTCCAGTGGCGGTTCCGGAACGAACCAGCCGACGCGGAACGAGCCACGGCGGCCGGTCGGGCCGGCGACCGGCTGCGCGCCCTCGGCGTGCTGCCCCACGACGCCGACCTGCTGCGCCGGCCCGCCCGACCGTTCGACCTGCCCGGCGACGAGACCGCCGCCCGGGAGGTGGTCGACCGGCTCACCGCGCTGCTGACCCGGGTCGACGAGCTGCACCCGTTCAGCGCCGGCATGGGGCTGGCCGCCCCGCAGGTCGGGGTGGACGCGGCGGCGGCCGTGGTCCGCCCCGCCGACCGGTCCGCCGCGCCGGTGGTGCTGCTCAACCCCCGGGTGGTCGATGCCAGCCCCGACACCGACGAGCAGTACGAGGGCTGCCTCTCCTTCGCCGACCACCGTGGCCTGGTGCCCCGGCCGCTGCGCATCGACGTGGAGCACGCCCGCTGGGACGGCAGCCGGATCATCACCTCGTTCGCGTACGGGATGGCCCGGCTGGTGGCGCACGAGGTCGACCATCTCCAGGGGCGGCTCTACACCGACCGGATGGCGCCGGGCGTGCCGCTGGTGCCGGTCGAGGAATACCGGGAGACCGGCCCCTGACGGCGTCCGGGGGCCACGTGCGGGACGCCGTCAGGGACCGGACGGGGACCGGGTCGCGTGCCCCAGGGGGCAGGGGCACGCGACCCGGCTTTTCGGGGGGAGAAAAGTCGTTACAGGTTGCCGAAGGTGTCGTACCGGATGTTCGGCGGCGGCACCTCGTCCTCGGCGAGCGCCCGCAGGGTGGCCCGGACCATCGGGGCCGAGCCGGAGACGTAGCAGTCGTGCGTCGTCCACGGGCCGTACCGGGTGACCACGTCGGAGATCTCCCCGTGCTCGCCGTCGAAGTCCGGGTCGTCACTGCACGCCGGCGTCACCGACAGCCACGGGTGCGCGGCCACCAGCTCCTCCAGGCCCGCCAGGCCGTACAGGTCGTCGGCGTGCCGGGCGCCGTAGAACACGTGCACCCAGCGGGTCCGGTTCCAGCTGGTCAGCTCCTCCACCAGCGCCTTCACCGGGGCCAGGCCGACCCCGCCGGCCACGCAGAGGATGTCCCGGGTCGACTCGCGGTCCAGCGTCATCGAGCCCATCGGCGCGGCCAGCCGGAGCAGCTCGCCCGGTCTGGTCCGGCGGACCAGCGCGCCGGAGAGCCAGCCCGCCCCGGCCGGCGTACGGATGTGGAACTCCAGCACGTTGTCGTCGTTCGGGGCGTTCGCCACCGAGTACGTCCGCCACACCCGGGGGAGGTGCCGGGGCGCCTCGACGCTGACGTACTGCCCGGCCTGCCAGCGCAGCGGATGCTGGAGGGCGCGGACGGTCAGCACCGCCGTGTCCGGCCCGTGCCGCTCGTGGGTCAGCACCTCGCCGTGCCAGAACGGCGGATCGTCGTCCGCCGCCGCGCCGGCCTGCATCTTCTCGCTGATCGCCGCGTACGCGTCCCGCCAGGCCTGGTCGTACTCCAGGTTCCAGCCGTCGCCGGCGGTGCTGCGCAGCGCGTCCAGCAGCGCGACGCCCATCGTCTCGTAGTGCGTGGCGGTCGCGTGGTACTTGCGGTGGTCGCGGCCCAGCGAGCGCAGGTAGTCGTCGAAGCTCTCCGGGTCGTCCACCACCTGGGTCGCGGTGACGATGGCTTCCACCAGCCGGTCGCGCTGAGCGGCCATCTGCACCGGGAAGAGCTTGCGCAGGTCCGGGTCGAGGAGGAACAGCCGGGCGTAGAAGTGACCTATGAGCCGGTCCCGGTCCTCCTCGACCAGGGTCCAGCTCTCCTTCAGCAGCCGTGCGAAGTTGTCCACGGGGGGCGCTCCTCCTCCTGACGGCGGATCGGGCCCGCATAGAATGTCCACGGAGTGTGCGCACCGGTCGCACAGGCTGTGCGACCGTTCCCGCCGGCCCCGACCGTGCGGCAGAGTGGTGCGGTGACCGTCGACGAGCTAACCCGCCCGGTGTCGCGCCGGGTCCTCGGCACCGAGACCGTGCTGGTCCTCGGCCTGTCCCTCGGCAAGTCGGCCGTCTACGCGATGGTGTCGATCGCCGCCGCGCTGAGCGCCGCCGGGCCGCTCTCCGCGCAGACCGCCGCCCTGAACCGGTCCGCCTCGCCCCGGCCCTGGCTGGACCTGACGTACCAGCTCCTCGGCATCGCCTTCGCGCTGCTGCCGGTGCTGCTCGCCGTACACCTGCTGGCGCGGGACCCCGGCGACCCGGCGCGGACGCTCGGGGTCGACCTGTCGCGGCCCGGATCCGACCTGGCCCGGGGCGCCGGCCTCGCGGCGCTGATCGGCCTGCCCGGCCTGGCGCTGTTCTGGGCGGCCGCGCAGCTCGGGATCAACGCCACCCTGGTCCCCGCCGGCGTCGAGATGGTCCGGATAGCCGAGGGCACCGCCACCGTCGCCCCGCCGGAGTCCTTCGCCGACACCGACGCCCGGACGCTGCGGCTGCGGCGGGCGCAGGTGGTCTGGACGCTCACCCAGTTCCCCACCGTGCGCCGGGTGGCCTTCGCCGGTAGCGGCGTCGTGCTGGCCCGCACCGACCTCGCCGACCTGCTGGCGCCGATCGTGGTCACCGAGCCGGCGATCGGCCAGCGGGTCGCCGGGCCGGTCACCGTCGCCGGCACCGCCGACGTGTACGAGGCGACCGTCTCGATCCGGATCCTCGACGGCGCCGGCCGGGTGGTCGGCACCGGCTTCACGACCGCCACCTGCGGCAGCGGCTGCCGGGGCGACTACCGCGGCGGGGTCGCCTACCGGCTGGCGACCGCCGGTCCCGGCACCGTCGAGGTGTACGAGGTGTCACCCCGCGACGGCTCCCGGACCCACGTGGTGGCCGTGCCGGTCCTCCTGGCCGCCACCGCCTGACCGCCGCCACTGCCTGACGGCCGCCACCGCCTGACTCCGGCACAAAACGGGCTCGTTTCCTGGGCCCACTGCGAGAGTTCTCATAAAGCTGCGCGTCGGCCCCGCTCCCCCGGCTAACGTGAGTACGAAATCGTTTCGCTTCGGGGGGATCATGCGCCAGGGGAACATCCCGGCCCAGGCGGGCACCACGGCCGGCGGGGAGCGCCACCCCGAGCTGCTCGACACCGTCCTCACGCTGATCCGCGAGGTCGGCTACGACCGGATGACCATCGACGCGGTCGCCGCCCGGGCCCGGGTGAGCAAGGCGACCATCTATCGGCACTGGCCCGGCAAGGCCGACCTGGTGGCCGCAGCGCTGCGACACCGGCACGTCGGCGTGCAGACCCCCGCCGACACCGGGTCGCTCCGCGGCGACCTGCTGGAACTGCTGCACACCACCGCCGCGATCTGCACCAAAGACAGCGACCTGATGCAGGCCCTCACCCTGGCCATGCGGACCTGCCCCGAGCTGGAGCACCTGATCCGGCAGCAGGTGCTGCCCGCCGGCCGGGTGGCCAGCGTCGCCGTCGTCGTCCGCGCCGCCGCCCGGGGCGAGATCCCCGCCGAGGCCGGCGAGCGGGACCTATTCCACGATCTCGCCCCGGCCATGGTCATGTCCCGGATCATCGCCCACGGCCTCCCCGCCGACGAGGACTTCCTCACCCAGCTCGTCGACCAGGTGCTCGTCCCGGTCCTCCGGTACCGCGCCGCCTGACCACTCCCGGCCGCGTACGACGGACCCGACGCGCCGAAGACCGCACCGCAACACCACGTCACGGAAGGCTGCACCATGCCCGGTTCCATCTCGACCGCCCCCGGCGCGCCCCGCGCCCAAGCGCGGCCACGCCGCACCCGCGGCGCTGGCTGGTCCTCGCGGTCATCGCGATCTCCCAGCTGATGGTCGTGCTCGACGCCACCATCGTGAACATCGCCCTGCCGCAGGCCCAGGCCGACCTCGGCATCTCCGACGCCGACCGGCAGTGGGTGGTCACCGCCTACACCCTGACCTTCGGTGGCCTGCTGCTGCTCGGCGGCCGGATCGCCGACTACTGGGGACGCAAGCGCACCTTCCTCGTCGGGATGGTCGGCTTCGCCCTCGCCTCCGCCGTCGGCGGCCTGGCCACCACGGGCGGGCTGCTCTTCGCCGCCCGCGCGTTGCAGGGCGCCTTCGGCGCGCTGCTCGCTCCGGCCGCCCTGGCCCTGCTCACCGTGCTCTTCACCGAGGCCACCGAGCGGGCCAAGGCGTTCGCCGTCTACGGCGCGATCGCCGGCGGCGGCTCCGCCGTCGGCCTGGTGCTCGGCGGGGTGCTCACCGAGTACGCCGACTGGCGCTGGTGCCTGCTGGTCAACATTCCGATCGCCGCGGTCGCCCTGTTCGCCGCCATCCCGCTGGTGCCCGAGAGCCGCGCCCACGGCGACACCCGGTACGACATCCCCGGCGCCGTGATGGTCACCGCCGGCCTGGTCTCCCTCGTCTACGGCTTCACCAAGGCCGCCGAGGACGGCTGGGACGCCACCGGCACCACCGGGTTCATCGCCGCCGGCGTGGTCCTGCTCGCCGCCTTCGTGGTGATCGAGCTGCGCTCCAGCCACCCGCTGCTGCCGCTGCGCATCCTGCTCGACCGCAACCGGGGCGGGGCGTACCTCGCCTCCACCCTGATCGGCGCCGGCCTGTTCGGGGCGTTTCTGTTCCTGACGTTCTACTTCCAGCAGACCCTCGGGTACACGCCGGTCGAGGCCGGCCTCGCCTCGCTGCCCATCACCGCCGGCGTGCTGATCAGCGCGGGCGCCGCCAGCCAGCTGCTGCCCCGCGTCGGCGCGAAGCCGCTGATGGTGGCCGGCGCGGCGCTCGCCGCCGCGGCCATGCTGACGCTGACCCAGATCGACGTGGACAGCTCCTTCGTGGCCCACCTGCTGCCCGCCCAGGTGGTGCTCGGACTCGGCCTCGGCTTCACCTTCGTGCCGCTGTCCAGCCTCGCCCTGGTCGGCGTCCCCGAACACGACGCCGGGGCGGCCAGCGCCACCCTCAACGCCACGCAGCAGATCGGTGGCTCGCTCGGCACCGCGCTGCTCAACACCTTCTTCACCAGCGCGGTCACCGCGTACCTGGCCGGCCGGATCCCCGACCCGACCACGGTGGCCCAGGCCACCATCCACGGCTACTCCGTGCCTTCGGCTGGGGTGCCGTGCTGATCCTGGTCGCCGGCCTGGCCACCATGCTGCTGATCAAGGTCCGCAAGGAGGACCTGTCCACCGGCGGTGGCGTGCACATGGGCTGAGCGCCTCAACCGTCGCGGCGACCGGGCAGAAGCCGGTCGCCGCGGCGGCGTTCGGTGGTCGCCGGACCCGGGGTCGAACAGCGGTGCTGGTCACGGTAGGTATAGGCCCCGGTATCTACATGGGACGAGGCTCCCGGCAAGACAGCACTCGACCAAGATCCAATGCCCCAACCGGGAGCCTCGCTGTGCTGTCTTACCCCGCCGCCATCCCGCTGTCCGGCCGTCTAGCGAACCACCTCGGGACGGCACTCCGGATCGAGCCGGACCGTGAACGCATGGCCGACCGGTAATTGACTGGCTGGCCGTGCGGCCGGGTTGATAGCGTGCCCCCAGATCCGTGACCCGGCCGAGGAGGTGAGACCCGTGAACGCAGTTCGCACGTGGTGCTCCCTCCCGTCACGGACGGGCGACTGACGTAACCGTCGCCGGGAGCGCCCATCACGATGGCACTCCCGAAAGGCACCACACCATGCATTCTGTACGTTTCACCGCTGAGACCTCGTTCGACAGTGTCGTCGAACGCGACTTCCTCGTGGGCGAGATCCCGGGTGTGCTCTGGGCACCCGTATCCGGCGCCGATCATGCCCCGATCGTGCTCGTGGGGCACAACGGCGGCATGCACAAGAAGGCGCCGGGGCTCCGGGCCCGCGCCCTGCACACCGCGGCCACCTGGGGCTTCAATGTCGTCGCGATCGACGCGCCGGGACACGGCGACCGCCCGCGTACGGACGAGGACGAGCAGGCCCGTACGGAGATCCGGGAAGCCGTGACGGCGGGTGACACCCCACGGTTCGCGGCGGCCAGCGTCCGCTTCATGGCCTCGGTCGCGGAACGGGCCGTACCGGAATGGCAGGCGACGCTGGACGCCCTGCAGGCGTTGCCGCAGATCGGCCCGGACGCGCCGGTCGGCTACGGCGGCGGGATCTCGATGGGCACGGCGATCGGGGTACGGCTGACCGCGGCCGAGCCCCGGATCACCGCCGCGATCTTCGGCGGCGGGTTCTTCGTGGACGAACCGGTGATCATGGCCGCGCGGCAGATCACCGTGCCGGTCCAGTTCCTGCTGCCGTGGGACGACGAGCACGCCGATCGGTCGTCCGGGTTCGCGTTGTTCGACGCGTTCGCGTCCGCGGAGAAGACGTTGCACGCGAACCCGGGCGACCACCGCAGCGTCCGGTGGGTCGGGGTGGACGACACGTTCCTGTCCCGCCACCTCGGCCGGGCCTGACCTGACCGGTACCGGCGTCCGGCGTCCGGCGTCCGGCGTCCGGCGCGAAGCTGGGCGCCGGTACCGGCGATCAGTGCAGATTCGCCGCGGCGAATGACTCCAGATGCTGCCTTTTCATCGTGGCGGTGCTGGTCACGATAGGTGTGGGCCCCGGTGTCTACATGGGGCGAGGCTCCCGGTAAGACAGCAGTCGACCAAGATCCGATGCCCCAACCGGGAGCCTCACAGTGGATGGCAGCCGTAGAGAGCAGGCGATATGAGGCGTTCCAGATTCAGGGCAACGATCTATCGAAGCTCGGGAGCCTGTAGTTCGCGTACTTGGCCAAGCTGAGACATCTCATGCCCAGCACCGCGTCCAAGGGAATCAAGTAGGCACTCCCGTCCCCGCAGTAGATGTAGAAGAGGTCGAGTTCGCCGCTTCGATACGGGCGGCTGCCATACCGACCAGAGGACGGGGTTCCTTTGGACGCACCATACTGCGTCCTTGTCAAGCCGACGACTTGCCCTCCACGGCTCGTCCTGACCTGCACCCGCTTCAAGCCCTCGTCAGACTCAACGACCAAGTCATATGTCGTCTGCTCGACGGGCAGGGACACCATGTAACCGCGGCTCAGGAACCATGTCATCGCGGCAGATGCGCCAACCTTGTGCAAATTCGCAACGTCGGCGGCCCTGCGGAACGGAACTTTGCGAGCGGGTACTGGCTGTCGCCCCCAGGCCTGACCCAGCAGCCCGCTCAGGTCGATCTCAAGCCTTTCTGCCGTGGATCGAAGTCGCCTGCAGGTCGTGCCATTGCGACTCAGGTCCAGCCTTCGGGCGACCTCCGCCCATGAGACAGCCCCTTCGACGGCCTCAGCGATCGCGTCTTCCTCGTAGGTACGCCGATTCAAGGGCTCCGGCGACGAGATGGGCATCGCCCCTTTGGGACCCTTAAGATGACTCGTATCTATACCAAGACGCATGGCGTGTCCTAGAAGGCGCTTGTAGTTCTTCCCGTGCACGCTCAGCCCAAGGCGATGGGTAACCTCAGCCCAAGACGTAGCTGTAAGAACTGCTTCAACCAACTGCTGGTCGGTCCAGGTTCTAGGGCGCGCCACAGCAGAAACCTAAAGGTCGATGCCGACAGTTCCAGTAGCGAGAGCCGGAAGCTGCCCCGCTGGGCCCGGAAGTGGCCCTCCTCGTCCGGCGGACCGTGCCCCGACCAGGATTCGAACCTGGGATCTCCGGCTTCGTAGACCGGCGCTCTCTCCGCTGAGCCATCGGGGCGTACGACCGGCGCCCGCCCCCCGCGGACGCCGGCCGTGGCCTAACCCTTCACGCAGACCACCTGCTTGAGGTGCGCCACCACCTCGACCAGGTCGTCCTGCTGCGCCATCACCTTGGTGATGTCCTTGTACGCGCCGGGGATCTCGTCGACCACCCCGACGTCCTTGCGGCACTCCACCCCGGCGGTCTGCCGGACCAGGTCGGCGGTGCTGTACGTCCGCTTCGCCTGCCCCCGCGACATCCGCCGCCCGGCGCCGTGCGACGCCGAGCAGTACGCGTCCGGATTCCCCTTGCCGCGCACGATGTACGAGCCGGTGCCCATCGACCCCGGGATGATGCCCAGGTCCCCCCGACCGGCCCGGATCGCGCCCTTGCGGGTCACCAGCACGTCCACCCCGTCGTAGCTCTCCTCCGCCACGTAGTTGTGGTGACAGCTGATCGGCTCGCCGTAGGCGACCTGCGGGAACTGCTCCCGGACCACGCCGCAGAGCAGCGCCAGCATGACCGCCCGGTTGCGCCGCGCGTACTCCTGCGCCCACCAGAGGTCCCGACGGTAGGCGTCCATCTCCGGCGTGCCGGCGAGGAACACCGCCAGGTCGCGGTCGGGCAGGTCGGCGTTGTGCGGCAGCTTCCGTGCCACCCCGATGTGCCGCTCGGCGAGTTCCTTGCCGATGTTGCGGGAGCCCGAGTGCAGCATCAGCCAGACCTGGCCGGCGTCCGGCCCGCCCTGCTCGACGCAGACCTCGATGAAGTGGTTGCCCCCGCCGAGGGTGCCCAGCTGGTGCTGGGCCCGGCTCTCCAGCTGCGCCACCCGGCGGTCCAGCTCGCCGAACCGCTTCCAGAAGGCGTCCCAGCCGGCCTGCTCCAGGCCCCGGATCCGGCGCGGGTCGACCGGGGCGGCCCGCTTGGCGAAGCCGACCGGGACGGCCGCCTCGATCGCCGCGCGCAGCGGCGCCAGGTTGTCCGGCAGGTCGGCCGCGGTGAGCGAGGTACGCACCGCGGACATCCCGCAGCCGATGTCCACGCCGACCGCCGCGGGCGAGACGGCCTGCCGCATGGCGATGACGGAGCCGACGGTGGCGCCCTTGCCGAAGTGCACGTCGGGCATGACCGCGACGCCCTGCACCCAGGGCAGCGCGCCGATGTTGCGCAGCTGCTGCGCGGCCTGCGGCTCGATGCCGTACGGGTCGGTCCAGACCCGTACCGGCGCCCGGGTGCCCGGCAGCGGGGTGAATGCCATCGTCTTCTCCTGGTGTCGTGGGGTGCCGCTCCGGGTGGGGCGGCGGAAAGGCTCATGGACCGCCCGGGAATCGAACCCGGCGGGAGTGGCTTGCAAGGCCTCTCTGCGCCCCAGCGCGCAGCCCGTGTCCCTGTCGGTGCCCGTCGACGGGCGGCTTCCGAGCGGCTGGCCGGATTCGAACCGGCGATCTTCGCCATGGCGAGGCGACGCGCTACCACTGCGCCACAACCGCGTGTCGTCACTACGTAGGCCGTACGGGGCTCGAACCCGTAACCTCCCGGCTGAGAACCGGGTGAGCTGCAACTTGCTCCAACGGCCCGTGCGGGGTGCTGGTCGCACCCCGGGTCGTACCCCCGGCCGACGCGCTCGTGGCGCCGGCCGGGGTTCGTACTCATGCCATCCACTGTGGAGTTGAGAAGAAGCGACGTCGCCGGCGGTGCCGGGACATGAGGCAGGGGTGACAGGACTCGAACCTGCAACCGTCGGGTTTGGAATCCGGTGCTCTTCCGGTTGAGCTACACCCCTCGGACGGGTGCCGGGTGACGAAAAAGCCGCCCGGTCCCCGGTGGGGTGGGCGGCTGCGCTGTCGCGCTGGCGCTATCCGCGCCGCCACCCTCGTCGCCAGCCACACCGGCCCTGGAGCAGGCCCCGGGCTCGTTCGCCGGCGGGCAGCATGGCACCGCCGCGCGGCATGGACCGCGTGGTCTCGGTGCTGGTCTGCTGCTGCACGGCGGGCTCCCCGGAGTGATCGGTGTGACGTTGCGGCATTGACGGTAGGCGAGGCCTCCCAGGGCCCGCAACGGATATTCCGAGGATTGTTCGGCAGCCGCCGAAGGGTTTCGCCGCTACCGTCGCAGCCCGAGGCGAGGAAGGAGACGTCGATGGGGTTGGCGGAGCAGGTGGCCGAACGCTTCCGGGAGATCAACGGGGATCATCCGATGACGGCGGCCGACGACGCGTACGTCGACGCGCAGTTCGTCGTGCTTGAGGAGCTCTGCGCGGCGCACGGGCGCGACGTCGACGCCGTACGCCGGCTGATGCTGGACCGGCGGTTGCCGCTGCCGGGCTACCTGCGCTCGGACGGGGCGCAGATGGTGCCGGCGGACCTGTTCTCGCTGGCCGACCGGGCCGGCGGGCCGGGGGCGCTGCGGGCCTGGTTCACCGCGCACTGGGCGGACCCGAGCCAGGGCGCGGCGGAGTGGGACGCCTACCTCAGCGGCCGGTACGTGTGCCTGCGGTCGGTGACGCCGGAGACGATCCGGCGCAAGGACGAGCTGACCGCCGCGATCCGCACGGCGGTGGACCGGCCGGAGCCCGGCGCGGGGTGGGCGCGACGGTTGCACGCGCTGGTGGACGAGTTGGACGGGCTGGAGCCGGCCTTCACCGGCTACGACCGGCTGCGCTTCGGCGGCCCGACCTCCCGGGACAGCTGTGTCGACGCGGTGCGGGCGCGCTTTCCCCGGCCGCCGGCCGGCGGGCGCGCGCCCGGCCCGGCCGGCTCAGCGGGGTGATCGCAGGATCTCGTCGCGGACGAGTTGGACCAGGCCGGGCCGCACGGCGGTGGTGGCCACCCCCATCGCCCGGCGTGGGAAGCGCCGCTCGTCCAACTCGCGCAGCATGGCGGCGGCGAGGTCGGCCCGGGCGGTGAACACGCCGTCGGCGCTGCCGTCGGCGACGAGATGGTCGGTGACGGTGGGATGTTCGAAGAGGCCGGACGGGCGGACCACGGTCCAGTCCAGGTCGCTGGCCCGGACCACCTCCTCCATCCGCCGCATGTCCTGGTGCACCTGCCGGACCAGTACCCGGTTGACGTACGGGTCGAGGACATGGTTGAAGAAGAAGGCGTTGCTGGGTCGCCAGCCGGGGTCGAGCACGCTGGAGCTGACTACCATCAGCCGCCGTACGCGGTGGCGTCGCATCGCGGTGACGACGGCGGTGGCCGCCGCCGAGTAGGTGGTGACCGGTTTCCGGCTGGGCGTGACGCCGAGCGCGGAGAGCACGGCGTCGGCGCCGGCGACCGCCGGTTCGATCGCGGCGGGGTCGGTGGCGTCGGCGGCCACCACGGTGAGGTGGTCGTGCCGGGGCAGTCCCCGAGGGCGGCGGCTCACCGCCGTGACGTGATGGCCGGCGGCGAGGGCCTGGTCGGTGAGCTGCCGGCCGGTAGGTCCGCTGGCGCCGATGACGACGATGCGCATGTGTCCACTCCTCCTCCGGGACCCGGGCGGTCCGGGTCGCTCGGTACGCGTTGACACTGCGGGGTCCCGGGCGGCATGTTCAACGGTGATGAATAAATCCCGAGGACGTCCACGCGGCAATCCGCCGACCCGCGCACGCATCGCGGAGGCGGCGCGGACGCTGTTCCTGGAACGGGGCTACCAGGGCACCACGCTGCGGGCGGTGGCCGCCGCAAGCGGTGTCGACCAGGCCCTCGTCAGTTACCACTTCGGTTCCAAGCAGGGCCTGTTCGGCGAGGTGATGCGGGTGCACTGCGCGCAGTCCCGGGCGCTGGCCGAGGCGCTGCCGGGCGACCCGGCCGGGCTGGCCGACCGGCTGCTGCAGGCGGTGGTGACCCTGTGGGACGACGCCTCCGCCACGGGCGAGCCGGCGCCGGACGACCAACTGCTCGGCCTGGTGCGCGAGTACCTGGACCGGGAGGTGCTGGTCCGGCTCGCTGAATTCCTCGGCGGCCCCGACGCGACCGAGCGCGCCACCGCGGCGGTCACCGTGATGGGCGGGCTGATCTACACGCGGTACCTCAATCCGCTCCCGGCCGCGTCCGGCCTGTCCGCCGCCGACGTCCGGCGGATCCTCGGTCGGCACTGCGCGCGCGCTGGCGTCCCGCACGGTCCGGCCGTCTCCGGCCGCCGGTGCGCGGCGCGACGGGGCACCCGCTCAGCCGGGAATCGCGTTCCCTGCCGGTGGGGGTGAGCAGGCGGCGCATCACGACGCGGCAGCGCCGGGTTGGCCGCCGCGGCCTCCGCCACCGCCGGGTCGGGGTCGTCGAGCAGGCGCTCCAGAGTCGGTAGCGGCAGCGCGGGATGCGCCGCGACGTCGGCGCGGGCCGCCGGCTGCGCCAGGCAGAGCTCCAGGGTGTCGGCGCGGGTCGCCGCGTGGCGGGCGATCTCCCGGAAGACCCGCCGCCCGGCCGGCGAGTCGACCGCGAGGCGGTGCAGCAGATCGGGCGGGCAGCCCGGATTGCGGGCCACGGCGGTGGCGACCTTCG
>NZ_JAEVHN010000077.1:0-16420 GCF_016803375.1 Micromonospora sp. 4G55 | reverse complement strand
TCCACACAACCGTCCATGATCGACGGTGGCTGCCCTCGTTCCCCCATCGCACCGAACCGCAGCTCAACCGAGGTCAACATCCCCGGCTGGAGTACTAGGGACGACGTGATACCCAGAGCCCACCGTAGACTGACCCGGTGAATGCGGAGGAGGCAGACCAATGATCGTTCTCTTGGACGCCACCGTATTCGTGAAGGACCCCATGTGCTCTGGGGTTGCCTGGCGTGTCCTTGCGCACCGCATGCCAGCTTGGAGCGTGGATGTTCGCGTAACCGAAGTTGTCATCGCAGAGGCGGTCGCGGGCTTCGGACGTCGTATTGACGAAGCCCTTGTAGGGCTCGACCGTTGGTCTGGCAAGCATGCCGGAGCGCTAGGACTATCTGCCATTGCCAGCACTGCACATACCGACATCTCCGCGTTCAAAGCCGCTTATGAAGACCGCCTTCATGGGCTCCTCCGCTCGGCAAGAGTAGAAGTTATTCCTCCGGCGGACGTGCCGCACATGGACATGGTTAATCGAGCCACCAAGCGGCGGAAGCCTTGTGACCAAAGCGGGAACGGCTATAGGGACACGTTAAACTGGCTAACCCTGATGAAGGTTGCTAATGAAGATCCCGAGCGAGAAGTCGTTTGGGTAACAGACAACACTAGAGACTTTGCTGACGAGAGTGGGACGGGATTGCATCCCCAGCTCGTTGATGAACTCCGCGCGGCGGGTGCCGAACGTGTGCGGTGGATGCCTTCCTTACAGGCGCTGGCACTAGAACTCGCCACAAGGCTTGGATCCGGCGACAACTTCGACCTAAGTACGGCGGAAAGCCAGCTGCGGGATGAAGCCGTCGCAGAATATTTGGGCGACAACATCTTCGACGCCATCTTGCATCATGATATCGATCCCCGCACCTGTGGGCTCCCACTGGAGACCGATGAGGGCGTCATCGTTGGACACGGCTACCCACGTGACGTTGAGATTGCCGTTCGGAGGATTTCGAGCGATGAGGCCGTCGCCGAGTTCAGTGCCGTGCTCGATACAAGCATTGCTATCACGCCTCTTCCTGGGATGTCTTTCTCTAGTCCAGAGGTAGTGGTCCTTCCCAACTCACCCACTGTGACTGGCCTAGTTGAGAAGCCGCTAATCTATCGGGGAATTATGACTTTGGGCGACTACGACCGGCCGGTCGCAGTCGAACTGGCGCGGATCGAAGCAACGCCTGACGATCCAGGCGTATCGGCGTGGGCAGCTCGTGAAGCATACGAGCGGGTCCGTGAGGAAGAGGTGGCCGTCCGTCACGCAGTCCAACAAGCGCAGAGCCAGGAGGAGGCGGCTCGTCGGGCGGCCGAGGCGGCACTGCGCCATGAGAAGGCGATTCGCCGTGCGACCCACCAACTGCACAGCCGGGAAGAGGCGGCTCGTCGGGCGACCCAGGCGGCACGCCGCCATGAGGAAGCGGTTCGCCGCGCGACAGCCGAGCAGGCCCGCCGTCAGGAGAATGCGGCTCGTCGCGGCATGCCGCCACGTCAAATCCCAAGTGTCAATGGTATCGATGACGGTGACAGTGACCGGAGCCCGAGCGACGCTGATCCCGAGCTGCGGCACGATCGTGGGTCGGCGACGCCGCTTGAAGAAGGAGCAGAGCGGTCAGGCGGTCCAAGCTAGGACAGGGCGCCCCCTCGCAGCCGGTCAGGATCTCCTCGTCGGCAGTCGCAGACCGTCCAGCTCCCCGACGGGGACAAGGTGGAGCGCCCCACCGGACGTACGACCTTGGCCCCGTCCGGGGAGGCTGGTAGCCCTTGTGGTGCCCTGCGAGGTGAACCGCTCCTGGCCGATCTCTGAGGAGGGCCGGGGTTCGGGGCGGAGCCCCGAGGTCTTCGTGGTCCTGGTGGCCCCTCAGCGTGGCCGGCCGGCCCGGCCGATGCCGGCCGAAGGTCGCCAGCAGGCCGAGGCCGAGCCGGCGCGGCCCGCTTGCCGGCCGCCTTGATCCTAATGAGATAACGATCATGACAATGGGTGGGGCCGGCCGTGGCGAACACCCCGAGGAGCCGATTGGCCCGGCCCATGCGCCGCACCGCGACACAGGACGCACCAGACTGATGGTCGTGCATCGGCGCGGCGGGCGAAGGGGCTAGCGGCCATCCGCGGCTAGTGCCAGCAGGCCTTGCGCTTGCACGACGGAGACTGACAGGGTCTTGTAGCCTACGTCGTCAAAGAGCACGGTCATGCGGTCCTTTTCGTACCCGAGGACCATGCCTGATCCCCATTTGGCGTGCCGCACGGTGCTGTGCAGTGGGTACGGCCCGTCTTCCGGGAGCACCTCTGAGGTGCCACCGTGGCAGTTGTCGCAGTGCCCGCAGGGGCGGCTCAACTGCTCTCCGAAGTAGCCCAACAGCGACTGCATCCGGCAGCCCGAGCTCTCGGCAAAGCGGCGCATCATGTCGGTACGCGAACGCTGCCCGGCCTGATAGCGGGCGTACTCGGCCAGCGCCTCCCGAGCCGCCTGGTCAGGCAAGGGCGCATACCGAGCGACGCTGAGCTCACCCTTGGGCCCCGCCGCTACCGCACCGACCTGCTCAAGCAGACTGATGTGGCTGGCGGCCTTGCGCTGGCTCAGGCCGGTGACCTTCGCCAGAGCGGTGCGGGTGACCGGGCCGCGATGCAGGGCGGCTGCGACGGCTCGCAGCTCTCCCAGTTCAGGCGCGCCGCCGTTGAAGAAGCGTTGCAAGGCAATGTCCTCGGCTCGGTGGAGCAGCAACGCCCGGGCGAACTCACCGTCGCGTCCTGCCCGTCCGATCTCCTGGAGGTAGCTGTCCGGTGAGTCGGGCAACGCCACGTGTGCTACCCAACGGATGTTTCGCTTGTCGATGCCCATGCCGAACGCCGAGGTGGCAACCATGATCGACACCCGGTCGGCGAGGAAATCCTCGTGACGACGACGACGCACCCCGGCCGCCATGCCGCCGTGGTAAGCCTGCGCGGGATAACCCGCGTCGGACAGCCGTTGCGCGAGGTCCTCGGCGGCACGCCGGGTCGGCACGTACACGATACCGGGCGGGTCGGCCTCCTTGAGCAGGGTAAGCAGCCTCCGCCAGCGGTAGTCCTCGCTGGGACAATGCACGGCGGCGACGAATAGGTTCGGACGGTCTAATCCGGATAGAACCAGCCGCGGCTTGCGCATGCCGAGCCGCGCGGTGATTTCCTCGCGCACCGGCGGCGAGGCCGTGGCGGTCAGCGCCACGACCGGCGGGCGGCCCAGGCCGCGGATAAGGTGACCGAGAGTGAGGTAGTCAGGGCGGAAATCGTGGCCCCACGACGAGATGCAGTGCGCCTCGTCAACCGCCACCAACGCCGGACGCAGCGCGCGGACCTCGGCCAGCCGCTCCGGCGAACTGAGCTGCTCCGGCGTGATGAACAGGAACTTCGCAGCACCCGAGCGCAACTCGGCCAGCGCCGCCGCCTGCTTGCTCGGGCTCTCCGCTGAGCTAATCCGAACCGCCCGCAACGCCCGATCGTCCCGCTCGTTGAGATTGCCGACCTGATCCTGCTGCAATGCCAGCAGCGGTGAGATCACCACCGTGGGGCCGCGCAGCAGCGTGGCGGGGACCTGATACACAGCAGACTTCCCGCCCCCGGTGGGCAGCACGACCAGCGCGTCGCGGCCGGCCAGTAGCGTGCGCATCGCGCGCAGCTGGGTGGGGCGCAGCTTCTGCCAGCCGAAATGCCTACGGGCGGCCCGGCGTAGCCGCAGGGAGCGAAGAAGAAACATCATCGCCGGGCATGCTAACCAACCACACACGGACTTGGACCATCCCAGGGTCCGTCGTACGCCTCGTCCTCGGTCAACGCCCCACCTCGCCCGCGCTTCGCGAGGGCATCCGGGCCGGCAGCCGGCTCAGCCCATCGCAGATGGGCCAGTCTCCTGTTGGGGATTCCACAGCATTCGGGGAACCCAAATCCACGCCAGCTTCCCTGCACGCGCTACGAAGTTCAGCGCAATGACCATCGCGAGGCCAACGCCGGCACCGACTACCGCACCGAAGCCGGGTGATCCATCGGCTGGTGCGTCACCCGTGATGGCCCAAACAAGGTTCTGAACTGCGACCGAGAGCAGCATGATCGTGCCGGCTACTCCTGCGGTCGTGACGATCGCTCGTCGCTGAGCGACACCGCCGTCGAAGGCGCTCCCTTCTTGCGCTGACCGTCGCGTCGCCTCTCGGCCTACGGCGAACAGCACGGGACCAGCGATAGTGACGACAGCCGGGGTGACGAGTACAGCGGCGATCTTGGCGGCCGTGCTCCACTCCCGCCATCCAGCTCTGCGTAGCCCTGGAGCGAAGGCCATGCTCGTCGACGTGTTCGGTCCAGCGGCAGGAGCGGCTAGAAGGGCCAGATGCTGCGCAAAGTCGTTGACGGGAGAGGGCACGAGGCCCGGGCCGAACGTGAAGAGCGCGATCCGAACTTGATCGGCGTATTCGATGGCAGCGGGTGTATAGCCGTTCAGACTGAAGAACAGCACCGTGGGCACGTTGAAGGACGCGCCGCGCAGACGCTGGACGTCAGGTCGCCCCACAGGCGTTGCGAGCGCTTTGACTTGAGCCGCCGCGCCGGACGCAACAACGTCGAGGCCTCGGTCTGCACCCGGGTTTGTTAGAGCAGCGTCCCTGAAACCGATGGCCCGCATAAACCTGGCGGCAGCGTGTTCGGCTTCCTGCCACAACGTCTGCTGCCCGGGGTACCAGGTGTCCGCCACGTCACGAATCTACCTGCCCTGAACGCCTGCACCTATGGCTCTACGGGCTCTACCGGGATCGGCTCCGCCGGGGAACAGGATCTGAAATCTAACCAATTTCCGTGATTCGGAACTGACCCGGATCGGGGCGACCGATCCACTGTGGCGCGTCGTGCGGATGCTGGGTCTCCCTGCGCCGACTGGCCTGCCGGGGCCTGGCCCCTTCGTCCCCAACGGTCCCGCCCCTTGATGGTCGTCGCTCTCTAGAGGGCGCAGTGTCGGCGCTGGTCCTCTGAGGTTCCCCATGTACGTTCGCGCCGGCCGCCGATGCGCTCGCTGTTTTCTGCTGAACGCTGCTCAGCCGAGCGGCGGTCCGTGTCATCTGCCGCTGCACTTTTGCCTGGATCGGCAGGCTAGCCTCGTTGGCATTCGCCGAGCTGGAGGTGGCCAGTGACGACGTGGAGCCGCGCCGGCGTTGGGCGGTGGTCGTTGTGGTGTCGGTGGTCGCGGTGGCCGCGGGTGTGGTCACGACCGCCTGGGTCCGGCGCACCGCGTCGCCCTGGCCGGCCGTGGCAGGCACTCCGTATGAGATCCCGCTCGGATCGGACGACTGCCCGGTCATCGAGGAGCGGCGCCAGTTCGTCGACGCCCATGGTTCGCTGGTGCCGCCCGGCGCAACGGAGGTTCTGCTATGCACGACGCCCACGGCGCTGCATATCCCGGGCCGCAGGGTTGCCGATCCGCCGCGTCAGCGGGTGCTGCACGCCGGGGCGGCCGACTTCGTCGCCCTGCTCAACCGACTACCCGACCGCAACCAGTCCTGGCGGCACTGGCAGCAGCGACACAGCGGCTGGTGGCCCGATGCCGCCCCAGAGCCAATGGGCGAGGCCTGCCGCATGATCGGATACACCCACCAGCACTCGTTCGTGCTGCGCTACCCGGACCGGCCACCGGTCCCGCTGATCTACACATGTGGCGGCCAGGCGGGTGGCCTCACGTCGGGCACTCGGACCCGAATGGATGACACCAAGCCCCACCTGGTGGATGAGTTCCTGAGCCGCTTCCAGCGGCATTGATCTGCTTTGGTGAGCGTCGTGATCGGGACCGGACGAGACGCCTCGCGACCTGCGCCGGGGCCGCGCGCGGCGGGCCGAACGGTGCCGCGATGGCGGTTCGAGGTGGTCGAGACCCGGGCGGACGGTGTGGGTCTGCGGCTACTGGGCCGCCTCGACGGTGAGATCCGAGACGGGGAACCGGCACGGCTGGCGGACGGTGTCGCCGAGGTACCGATCGCCGCGGTTCGGGTCGGGGAGGACCCGGCGACCCGGAATCTGTTCCTGACGATCGACGCGGAAGTGCCCCCGCCGGCGCCAGGCGCGCAGCTGCTTCCTGCCGACGGATAGCGCGCCGGGCCCAACAGTCTTCATGTTGGAGCCAGGGCCTAGAAGATCACGATTGAACGCACGGACGTGTCGGGAACGCGTGGTGGAAGCGGAGGTTGCCACATGGGCACACCTTCATATCCCCGTAAGAGACGGGTCCACCGACGGAGCGAGGCAATCTCTGCCGTCACGTGCCCACGTGCAGACGAAGGGCTGCTGCCCGAGATCCGACGCCCCACGTCCGGACGGTACTCGTCCCGGCATAGTTCACCGCCGGCCGGGGTCACGGCATCCGGATCAGCCGCTGACCGCGCGCCTCTGACGGACCGTCGAGTCCCCCCGGCTGGGTAGTAACTCGATGTAACAGCGGCAGCCCACCATGCGGGGAATCCGTAACGCGTCAAGTGGAACCAATGTGTCACACATCAAGTGGAGCCCGACACGCCGGCAGCCGGCCTGTCCTGCCTCGGTTGATGGTTGACACGGGCCGCCACGGGAAGGCCCCCTCCCTGAGGCTTCGGTGATCGTCGTGATGCCGGCGCTGCCGCACGGTGCACCCGTGATAGCAGCGCCGGCGTCGTCCCGCTCGGGTAACTCGAAGCCTCACCAGATGATCGCGGCGACCACCGTACTGACGACCAATCCCGTGACCACGGGCAGGAACAGCTTGCGGGCGAGGTCGACCACGGACACCCCGCAGAAGGTGGCAACAGCGATCAGCGACGACCAGATGACCAGGGTGCCGCCTCCGGTCCACGACGCGCCGTTTTGGGCGATGGCGGCGAGAGTGGCGGTGTCGACTCCGGCGTGAGGGCTGAGGGCCTCCGAGAGGGAGCCGGTGAGCGGCAGCCCTGCCCAACCCGATCCGTCGAGCCCGACCGTCATGCCGGCGAGCAGGACGGCGAACATGATGACGATCGGGTTGTTCGGGATGTGCTCCTGGACGCTGCCGATCGCGTCGAACAGGAATCCTGGCGCCGTCGCGTCCTCTGCCAGCCCCATGATGCGGCCTGAGAAGTCCGAGATGCCGATGAAGACGAACCCGGCGATGGGGATGACGACGCCCATCGCCTTGAACGCGAAAGTGAGGCCGTCGACGACGTGCTCGGCGCAGCTCTCCAGGGAGCGGACCCCGTCGCTGGTCACCGCCACGGCGAGGAGCAGCAGCGCCGCCAGGCCGCCGACCAGTGAGGCCCCGGCGCCGTCGTCGACCGACACCAGGTTGGTGAACCGGCCGAGCAGCATGTAGACGAGCAGCGCGCCGAAGGAGACGGGTACCAGGACGGCGAACAGCTTGGCCCGCCAGTCCTGTCCTCGCTGATCGGCAGGATCGTCGTCGAGCACGGCATCGATGGGTGCCGCTCCCCCGTCCTCCAGCGCCTCCCGCGGTGGCTGTTTCGTCGCCAGGGCGTGGCCGAGCTGCTCGGAGGTGCCGCCCGAACCGCCGCCTGCGGCGACCCCCGCGGTGGCAAGTTCGGCGCGACGCGGCATGCTCGCGGACATCTCGGGGCTGTGCTCGGCCGCCGTCGCCAGGCTCGGCCGGCGGCGACGAACCGTCATCACGTAGCTCATCGCCAGCGCGACGATCCCGACGACCCACGACAGGACCAGGGCCCGATCGGCGATCCGGTCGGCGGACACGTTGGCGCCGCTCGCCGAGAGGCTGGGCGCGACACCAATGACGTAGTCGGAGGCCAGTGCCATGCCCTGTCCGGCGATGGCGATCGCGATCGCGCCACCCATCGGGGACAGGCCCGCTCGGATGGCGGCCGGGAGCAGGATCGCCGCGATCAACGCGAGTGTCGGCGTGGGCCAGAAGAACAGCGCGAAGACGTACGTGACGACGAATAGGACGACGTAGGCGATCGGCCCGTTCACCATCAGCCGACGGAACGGCGCGACCATTCGGTGTTCGGCCCCGATGGCCTTCAGCGCGGCGAGCATCGCGGTGACGAGCGCGATGATGAGGAAGATGTTGAACAACTCCGAGGCGGCCACCAGGCTGGCGCGGAACACCGACGACAGTCCCCCGGGCACGCTGCCGGTGAAGGTCACGGCGGTGAGGAAGGTCGCGGCGATGGCGGGAACGACGACGTTCTTCCGGGCGACCATGACGATGATCAGAGAAGCCAGACCTGCCAAATACACCCACTGCGCGGGCGTCATGTCCATGGTTGTCTCCTAGCTTGCTTGCTCGGAGTTGCTGAGGGGTGTGGCCGCGACCGTCGTCGCGGCGGCGCGAGCGCGTACGGCCTCGGCGAGGGGCAGCAGGTGCTCCTGCGCCATCGACTGCCCGTACTCGCGCAGCGCGCCGGTGCCCACGCTGTTGATCGGGATCGAGACGACCCGGTCCCTGAACAGGACGACGTCGACGTTCGGCAGCAGTGCGGACAGCCCGAACGCCAGCGGGAGGCCGTTTTCGAAAATCTCCGAGGCGTGGCTGCTGCCCACCAGTACGTTGAGTCCGCGCGCGGCCGCGCTCGCCACGACGGCCGAGTCCGGGGCCGCCGCGCTGATGCTGAAGATGACCGTTGAGATGGCCGGGTACTCGGCGAGCACCTGGGCGAGCTGCTTCTCACCGAACCCGGTGTGCGGGAAGGCGTGCAGGACGACCTCGCCGAGTGGATTGTCGAGGGTGCCCGCGAGCACCCGCATCCCCGGGGCCGTGGCGCTGTCCACCAGGTCGGCGCACTGGCGGATGGCTCGTTCCCCGTCGATGATGCGCTTGTCCAGGGCCCGTTCCAGGCCCGCGTTGAGCCGGGCGAGCACGTCACCGACGGTGGTGACGCCCGGCAGCGGCCGGCCGACCATGACCACCAGCCCGTGCACCCCGTCGTAGGCGGGGTTGACGTAGAAGGGCTGGTGGCCGTGGAGGTGGGCCATGCCGGGGTGCAGTCCGTGGAAGGCTTCGTGGCACTCCAGCACTGCGATCCCGTACAGCGAGAGGTAGTCGGCGAGCGCAACCCCGCCGGAGCTCGCCGCGTCCGCGATCGGATGGTGCGCCACGATCGCGTCCACACCGCTGGCATAGGCGAGTTCGATGTGGTGCTCGGTGATGGTCATCGCGACAGCGAGCCGCCGCACCGGCTTGTCGGAGGCTCCCCAGACCAGGCCGGGCCGCTCGGTCACCGCCTTGCCCGGTATTCCCGAGTCCTTGCTGATCACCCACGGGTTGCGGCCCCCGCCGGAGCTGGTGACCCGGCCACCGGTCAGCCCGTCGAGGGCCGCGACCACGTCGGCCACCGTCAAACAGGTCTGTGACACTGCCTCGTTCGTCACGCGTTTTGTCCGCCTTTCCGTCGACGTCAGTGCGACACGCACTGAATCTGGTGCGGCGGAAGCACAAAAGCTGCCACCGCTCGGACTTGGCGATGTGCGCGAACTCGCGCAGACCACCAACCGCCATCGGCGACAGCTGTCGGGCTCTTCCGGACGGAAGCTCCCTCGACCGTTCGTCGGCTCTGAATCACGACGTCCTCGTCGGCCCGTACCCACAGGAACAGCGCCTCAGAAGTTTGTGATATATAACGGCGCTCGCAGGAGGGTGTCAAGACCTCGACCGGCCCGTCCGACGATCACTAGAGTCACGCCATGGATCGCTCAGGCAGTACCCCGCCGCGGACACCCGGAGAACTCAAGCAGGAGATCCTGCGCGTGTACAACAGCGTGAACCAGGGCATCGCCGGCGTCGGTGTGAGCCGCCAGCGGGTCGACCTCCTGGACGACCGGATCCTCATCCTCGCCCAGCACCAACGCGTCAAGGCGCTCGCGACGCTGGATCCCGCGCGCCGCGACATCACCCGCGAGGTGGACGTGGCGCTGCTGGACGAGGGCAAGCGGCGGCTCGCCCAGGAGTTCAGGGACAAGATCGGACTTGCGGTACGGGTCGTCCTCAAGGACTACGACCCGAGCACGGAGATCGCGGCGACTGTCGTGGTCCTCGACGCCCCGTTGGTCCTCACCGAGGCCCGCCGGCACCCGTAACGGCGCCGGCTCGACCCCCACGTCGTCGCTGACGTGCCGGGTCAGGCGGCGGCACGTCAGCGAGACGCGTGGTGCGCTACCCCCCGAGCCCCAGTTCCGCCACGTGCTTGGCGAACGCCTCCAGCGCGGCCGCGCCGACCGCTTTGTCCTGCTCGCCGTTGCCGCCGCTGACCCCGACGGCGCCCACGATCTGACCGTCGTACTCGATGGGGAACCCGCCGACGAAGATGGCGAACTTCCCGGGGTACATGTGGCTGATCCCGAACGCCTCGTTGCCCGGCAGCGCCGGGCCGTTCGGCGGCTCGTTGAACTTGTGGGTCGCCCGCTCGTGCCCGGCCGCGGTGAACGCCTTCGCCATCGCGATCTCGACTCCGGTGAGGCGGGCACCGGGCATCCGGTGCAGCGCGAGCGCATGGCCGCCGTCGTCGCAGACGCAGATCGTCTGCCTGACTCCGATCTCCTCCGCCTTCGCTCGCGCTGCGGCGAGCATGGGGAGTGCGTCGTCGAGCGTGATTCGGTAGATCCTGTGCACCGTGCCTCCTCTGCCCCTACCGGGCGGTCCGTGTGACCAGCCTGCCGGGGCGCGGAGAGCGCCAACAATGGCTAGACTGCCGCGATGCCGCGGGGGAAGCTTGTGCACCCTGTCCAAGGAGTTGTCATGACTGACCCCTCGGCCGCGGCGCCCGACGGCCCGCCCGGCGACGCGGACCCGCAGCACCTGACGGTGGGCCGGCTGCTGCAGGAACGGTTGCTCCGCCCGGCGGTGACGGCGGCGTCCGCCGACATGCTCGACACCGCTGTCACCTGGTGTCTGCCGTGGGATGAGGTCCAAGCCGGCGTCGATCCCCTGCCCGGAGTTGTCGTGCATGCCCGGGCCAACCAGATCCGGCCGGAACTGCTGCCCGGTCTCGGCCGGCGCAACGCCACGGCCGTTGTCGTCGCCGGCGGCGCCGGTGACCTTCCTGACCCGCCGGCCGACCTGCCGGTGATCCACGTCGGTGCGCACGTGTCGTTCCGCCATCTCAGTCAGCTGGTGGCCGAACTCGTCCTGGCCCGGGACACCCACGTCCTGCGCTACGGCCTGACGGTGCACCGCTCGCTGGTCGAGTTGCTGTACCGCGGGGCCGGGTTGGCCGCGCTCGGGCACCAGATGGCCCGGCTGTCCGGGTGCGCGGCCGCGATCCTCGACCCGCAATACCGGGTCCTGGCATTCGAACGCAGCCGCGACCGCGTGTTCGAGGCGGCGGCGGTCGCGGACGCGCTGCGCGAGGATGCCTGCGGCAGGGCCGCCGACGGCGCGTCATCAGATCGCAGCGCCGCGGCGGGACCAGCGGCCCTCGCCCCGGATCAGCCGCACGCCGGGCCGCAGGTTCGGACGCTGCTGATCGACGGGATCAGCGCGACGTGTGTGCTCAATCCGATCCTGCTCGGCGGTCGCCACGACGGCTGGGTGGTCATTGTCGAATCCGCTGATCCACCCAGCCCGCACGACATCGCGCAGCACCGCGTGGTCGTCGAGCAGGCCGCCACCATCGTCGGCACCGAGATGCTGCGCCTGCGCAGCGTCGAGCAGGCCGAGGAGCGGGCGCGGGGCGACTTCGTCCACGCGCTGCTGCACGGCCGGTTCTCCACCCAGCATGAGCTCGAAGCCCGGGCAGCCCACTACGACTTCCCGGTCGGGGCGACCTACGGCGTGGTCGTCGCGAACGGGCTCGGCTCGGTCGGCAGCCCCGACTCCCCGACCGCCCTGTTCCAGCTGGCCGGGCACGCCGCCCGCCTCGACGCCCGGCCGAACGCGCACACCCTGACGACGGTCGTCGGCGACGTGCTCGCCGTGGTCCGGCAGGTCGACCCGGCGGGCCGCCGGGACTCCCCGGACGCGCAGGACAGGGCGCTGGCGGACTTCGCGCGCGCCCTGCACCAGGAGTTGGAACGCCGGACCCACCGCCGGGTGGCCGTGGCGTACGGGCGCTGCGTCGGCGGCGCCGGCCGCATCCTCGACAGCTACCGGGAGGCGCGTATCGCGCTCGGGATCCGCAACCGTCTCGGCATGGACCAGGTATGCGGTTTTCAGGACCTGCGGGTGTTCGCCACCCTGGTGGAGCTCGCGGAGAGCCCGCAGGGGCGTGCCTTCGCCCGGGACATGCTGGCCCCGCTGCGCGGCTCCCGCGCTGGCGGGAGCGACCTGGAGCAGGCGGTCATGGCCTACGTCGCATCCGGCGGGAACCTCAACGCCGCCGCGCGGCAGCTGCACGTCCACCGCAACACGATGCTCTACAAGCTCGACCGCGCCTCCCGGCTACTGCAACTTGACCTGCGAGAGGCCGAGCACCAGTTCGCGGTGTGGCTGGCCTACAAGCTCCACCTGCTCGCCGAGACGGTGACGGCCGTCGACCGCGATCTCAGCCCGGCGTAGTGGCCGTCGACGCCGGGTCGGCCTCGAGCGGGGACGGGTCGGGACCGATGAAGCTGACCACCAGCCCGATGAGGGCGATCGTCGTGCACCCGGCGAAGAGCAGCAGCAGATCGCCGTGCGGATAGACGACCGCCACCCAGGCCGCGCCCAGCGCCGACCCGCCGAAGCGCATCATGTTGAACAGTCCGAGGGCCGCTCCCGATCCGCCGGCGGGTGACCGGGTCACCCCGGCGGCGGAGGGTGTCTGGACGAAGGCGACGCCGATGCCCACCGAGACGAGCAGCGCGACGAGCGGCACAACGCCGCGGGCGGCGGTGCCCGTGTGCAGCCCCAGTAGCAGCTCGGCCGCGCCGAGCACGACCAAGCCGGTACGCAGGATCCAGCGGGGGCGAGTCCGCTCGCCGAGCAGGCCGACCACGGGGGCCAGCACCGCCATGGCGGCGGGCAGGGCGAGCACCAGCAGGCCGGTGACGGCGGTGGCGCGCCCGAGCGTCCCCGTGACGTACAGCGGAACCGCGACGAGCGTGGCGGCGAGACAGAACATCTGGGCGGCCGCGGCGACCGCGCTACGCAGGAACCGCGATTCGACGATGAGGCGGGGCCGGATGATGGGCGCCGCCGTGGTGGCGGAGGTGATGACGAAGACCGCGACCAGTCCGACGCCCGCCACGGCGAGTGTGACGGTGAGCCAGGGCGGCACCACGTGCTGCGGGACGGCGGTGGCGGCGGTCATCAGCAACGCGGCGCCGAGCGTCAACGACACCGCGCCCGGCCAGTGCAACGGGGTGGCGTGCCCGCGATCGTCCGGCACCACCAGGACCGTGGCGACCAGCAGGACCACGGCCACCGGCGCGAGGCACCAGAAGATCGCGCGCCAGCCGGCGAAATCGGCCAGCAGACCGCCCAGCGGGGGGCCCATCGCCTGTCCGATGCCGTTGGCGGCCGCCCACGCGCTCATCGTGCGGGCCCGCCTGCTCGGCCCGTAGATGGTGGCGAGCAGGCCCATGACCGCCGGTGGGTAGGCCGCGCATGCCATGCCCTGCAGGGCACGCATCGCGACGAGGACGGGCAGCGACGGGGCCAGCGCCGCACCCACCATGGCGAGCGCCATCAGCGCCAGGGACGCGATGACGGTCCGGCGTCGTCCGAACCGGTCACCCACCCATCCGCTCAACGCCATGCCGGCGGCGAGGACCAGGACGAAGCTGCTCACCACAAGCACCCCGGACGACAACGAGACGCCGAGGTCGGCGGTGATGTCCCGCAGCGGCACGTTGAGCACGTTGTTGATGACGGTGCCGAGCAGCGTCGCACCGAGCAGGGTCAGCAGTACGCCGAGCCCAGCCCGCTTGCGCTGACGCGGGGCGTCCACGCCGGGAGGCGTGGCGACCCACTGCTTGGCGGCTGCAACCCGCGGCCGGGTGTCGCGCACATCCCGTCCTTCCGATCGTATGCGCAGGTCACATACCGTTCGAGACTGCGCCGTGATCGTCGGGTGATGCTACGGCACCCTGCACAATCTTCGATCGCCTGCCTGTGCACATCGGTGATAGACGCTGGCCTCGCCACACCCGGACGCTGACGGGCAATCAACTCCCTGCAAGAGGCAGTGAGGTGGCAGATGCAGCTAACGGCGGCCCACTGGGTCTATCTCGCCGGCGTTGTCGTCATCATCGCGACGATGATCGCCCGGAAGAACATCGTCGTCCCGGCCGTGGTCGCGACGTTCGCGACCGCGCTCGTCTTCTCCCACAGCGTCATCCGCGGGCTCGCCGCGGTGTTCAACGCCAGCCTCGTGGCGGCGACGAACCTGTTCAACATCTTCCTGATCACCGCGCTGGTGACGGCGATGCTGCACTCGTTGCAGGCGATCGGCGCGGACCGGAAGATGGTCGCCCCGTTCCGGGGCGTGATGCGCAACGCCCACCTGGCGTTCTGGACGCTGGTGGTCGTCACGTACTTCATCTCGCTGTTCTTCTGGCCGACCCCGGCGGTGCCGCTGATCGGCGCGGTGCTCATCCCGGTGGCGATCCGCGCGGGTCTGCGGCCGATGGCCGTCGGCCTGGTGGTGGCGATCGCGGGCCAGGGCATGGCCCTCTCCTCCGACTACGTCATCCGGGTAGCCCCGGGGCTGTCGGCGACAGCGGCGGGGGCGGACGCGAACGTGGTCGCCGACCGGGCGATGGTGCTGCCACTCGTCGTCGGCGGGGTCGCCCTCGCGGTCGCCTACCTGATGGAGTTCCGCACGATGCGCCGACCGGACCCGGCGCTGCTCGCCGAGTGGGAGCCCACGGTCGACGGCAGCGGTGAACGCGCCCGGGATCTGGCGGTCACCCAACGCGAGCGCGAGCTGGTCGAGGTCGGCGCGGGCGAGCGGGAGGCCGGTGGTGGGGACGTCCCGTCACCGCGGGGCGTCGCGCCCACCGTCGGGCACGGCGTCGCGCTGCGGGAGGAGTACGACGACGAGCGGCGCGAGAGCCCCGACGAGGGGGGCCGGCAGCTACCGGGGTGCGGGCCAGTGCTGCGCCCTTCAGCTTCAGGGCGGGGGTGAAGGCCCGCGCTGGGAGGGCCGCCAAGGCCCGAGCAGTGCCTTAGACCGGGCGGTTCTGCTGCTCGATGTACTGACGCACGACGCTTAGCGGTGCGCCGCCGGCGGAGCCTGCGAAGTAGGAACCCGTCCAGAGCTTGTTGGCCCGGTAGTAGTGCCGCCGTAGGTCGGGGAACTCCTGCCGGAGTCGCCGGCTGGACACGCCCTTGAGGCTGTTGACCAGTTTCGCCAGGGCGACCTTGGGCGGGAAGTTGACGAGCAGGTGGACGTGGTTGTTCTCGCCGTTGAACTCGACCAGCTCGGTTTCGAAGTCGGCGCACACCGCCCGCATGATCTCCTGCATTCGGGCGAGGTGCGCGTCGCCGAACACCTTGTGCCGGAACTTCGTCACGAAGACCAAGTGAGCATGCAGAGCGAACACGCAGTGTCTACCAGTGCGGATGCCTTCGAGTTCGGCCATAAACCAATGGTACGGTGCACGGGTGCAGCTCCGTTACAACTACCGGGTCTACCCGACGCCGAGTCAGCAGGACGCGCTGGCCCGGTCGTTCGGGTGCGCCCGGGTGGTGTTCAACGACGGGCTGCGGGCACGGCAGCAAGCCCGGCTCGAGGGTCTGCCGTATCTGTCGGACGCCGAGCTGTCCAAGCGGGTCACCGCGGCCAAGCTGACCCCGCAACGGGCGTGGCTGGGCGAGGTGTCCTCGGTCGTGTTGCAGCAGGCCCTCGCGGATCTGAACGTGGCGTACCGCAACTTCTTCGCCTCGATCTCGGGCAAGCGCAAGGGCCGCAAGGTGGCACCGCCGCGGTTCCGCTCACGCAAGGACAACCGGCAGGCGATCCGGTTCACCGCCAACGCCCGGTTCAAGGTCCTGGACAACGGCCGACTCAGGTTGCCGAAGATCGGCGACGTCGAGGTGCGCTGGTCACGCAACCTCCCGTCGGACCCGTCGTCGGTGACGGTGATCCGGGACGCGGCCGGGCGGTACTTCGCCTCGTTCGTCGTGCAGAGCACCGACGAGCCGCTTCCGGTCGCGGACTCCGAGATCGGCATCGACTTGGGCCTGACCCACTTCGCGGTCTTCTCGGACGGCACGAAGGTGGCCGCCCCGAAGTTCCTGCGCCGCGCGGCCCGCAAGCTCAAGCGGTTGCAGCAAGACCTGTCCCGCAAACAGCGTGGCAGCCAGAACCGCAAGAAGGCCGTCGTGAAGGTCGCCCGCGCTCATGCGCGAGTGGCCGACACCCGGCGAGACTGGCAGCACAAACTCTCCACGGCGATCATCCGCGACAACCAAGCGGTGTTCGTCGAGGACCTGTGCGTCGTCGGTCTCGGCCGGACCCGGCTCGCCAAGTCCGTGCACGACGCGGG
>NZ_JAEVHN010000076.1:0-16607 GCF_016803375.1 Micromonospora sp. 4G55 | reverse complement strand
GCTTGCGCACCGGCGCCAGGGCCAGCAGCGCGGCGAGGGTGTCGATGACCCGATGCGCAGCCGAGTGCGACACCCCGAACAGCGGCCCGATCTGGCGCATCGTCAGGTTCGTGCGCCAGTAGGTGGCCACCAGCAGTACCCGGTCGGCGAGGTCCAAGGCCCATTGCCGGCCCGGCCGGCCGTCGGCGATCGCGTCACCGCCACGCTCGGCGACCAGCCGGACCAGCTTGCGGAACTGGGCGGGCTGCAGCCCGGTGAAGGGAAAGATCCACTCCGGGCGGGCTGCGGTGATCACCTGCACCCAGCCATCCTCGATGATCATCCTCAGCAGACAGACACCGGGGTTACGAGACGTCCCTTAGCGCGGCCTCGGCCTTGTCGAGCATCTTCTCGGCGTGAGTTGGGCCGAATCGTGCGGCGACTGCGCCAACGAACATTGCATTACTCAAGGCGGTCGCCCAGGCATGTCCCGCCTCTGCTTGCCATGGATCGAGGGGACAACCTGCCACGTCCTCCCACGCCCGAAGATATGCGGAGAAGCCGCCTGACGACGTCTCGGCGGACAGGGCGACGTCGAGCATGATCGGGCCAACTCGCGCGCTTCCCCAGTCGATCAGTCGAGGCCGCGTATCCTCGTCGTCTGCAACGACAACATTGTGTCCGTATACGTCGCCGTGTAGTAGCGCGGCGGGTAGCACGTGCAGCCCGACGTTGATGCGTTCGTCCCGGGACCATCGATGGAGCAGATCCAGGGCACGGTCGTGCACCGGATGGGGATTTTTGTGCTGGGCATCGTGAATCCACGACGGGGCGAAGTCCATCAACGCGTGGCGGCAGAAGCTCTCATCCACTCGGGGAAGGTCTACGGGAAGTTTGCTCGAACGCCCGAGGTATCGGTGGTGCAGGCGGGCCAAGCTCGCGAATACCACCGCCGGAACCTCCGCGTCCCACGGCAGCGTCGAGCCGGGATAGAACGGCGTCACCACCCACGGGCCGGAGTCATCAGTGCCAGCGTCAATCAGCTCCGGGAAGGCATCGGCGGCAGGTACCATCGCGATCTCATGCAGGGCGATCACCTCGGCGGAGGATGCACGCTTTGCGACGACCTCGAACCGGTCCCGCCCCCCGGTCGTCCGCATGGCGGTGACCTCAACCCGCTCGACAAGAGGTGAGTCCACGCCGCCAGCCAAGGGATGCCGCTGTCCGATCTCAATGGCGTCGAGATCAGTGGAGAGCCACCGGGCGAGGGCGACCTCCCGAACCGGAACGGTCAGGTTCGGCGGTGCCGCCATGGTGTCGGTGACCTTCCTTTGCTGTACAGCCAACCGTACAGCCAAGCCAGCCGACAGGCACCGATGACCGAGCGGCGGCAATGGACAGGTCGAGCAGATCAGCCGCACTGGCAGACGCCAGTCGACAGCGCTCCTGATCTTTGCAAGGCAGGGAAGCGGCGTGCCCGTTGCGTGCCCGTTGGCACGGAAGCCGAGGGTCAACGGCGGTCAGCTCCTGGACGTGGCCGCCCGCATGGCGGCGCAGGTCAAACCAGCCCACCGCCGTCCGACTTCCGGCGGTGTCCACACTTCCTAAACCGTGTGACGGAACCTTCGAGGCAGGTCACGGCGCGGCTATGGCCGGCTCCAACTCTGGAACATGTCTGCGTACGGATCGGGCTCGCCCGTGATGGGGTCGAGGCCGGCTAGGAACCGGCGGTCCTGTTCACGCCAGTGGACGAAAGGCTCGATGCGGCCCCACAGGGAGACATCGCTGAGCGGGCACTTGTCGAACTCGCCAAGCAATAGGCGCCTGAGGAACTCCGCCATCCCACATTCAAAAAGCGCCAGGCTGGGTTCGCCCCATGACACATGGCGTCGGTACACCACCACTGGCCACTGGTCCGGATCCGAGCCGCTCATCAGCCAGCCCAGAAGGTCGGGGTTGCTGCAGCCGACGCCCCAGGCGAGTACGGCGTCCGCCTCTAACTCCGTCCCTGCTACCCCACCCTCCTCTTCCCAGTGGTGGCGCAAGTTTGGCGTCTCGCCAGCGATCGTCCCACCGCCCCACACCGAGTCGACGGGCAGCGGCAGGAGGATGCTTAGTTGGCCGCCAATGCTGCCGCCGCCGTAGACCGCCATGAAGGCGCGATAGTCGGCCGGCAGACGGGCGCTCAACTGTTTTTCGGCGGCATCCCAGTCCACCTCTTCGTCGGCACCATGGGTCGGCGGCATGATCCGGGTAAGCGCATCGACTTGAGCAGCAGCCACGACTTCTACCCCTCGTTGGTTGTGCCGCGATACTAAAGATCGAGACTGACAGAGCGACCTTACGAGCCCACTGCAGGATTCCCCAGGGCACGTCGGGAGCCACGGTTGGGAGCCACCGGGACGAACGGAGTGGGACGAGGCCGGACCGATGGAGTTGCGGCCCCCGCGCCGACCAGGGCGACGCGGACCGGTGCGGACGGTTCCGGAGTGGTCTTGGGAATCTGTCATGTCATCGGAGGGACCATGCCTGCGTACATCCTTACCGGCGCCCCCGGATCCGGTAAGACGGCCATACTGCGCCAGCTGGAGATCGACGGCCACGCCGTCGTCGAGGAGGCCGCGACGGACGTCATCGCGCTCCAGCAGGCGCTCGGCCAGCCGGAGCCGTGGCGAGAGTCCGGCTTCGCCGACGCGGTGCTGGATCTTCAGCGGAAGAGACGGCTTACGGCTAAGGCGGACCTTCGTGGCGTCGTGTTCTTCGACCGTTCACCGGTCTGCACGTTGGCCCTGTGCCGCTACCTCGACCTGACAGCACCGCGCCACCTGCTCGAAGAGATCGAACGCATGATGGCTGAGCGCTGGTATGAGTCGACTGCCTTCTTCGTAAGACATCAGGGCTTCATCCAGGCCACCGCCGCTCGCCGTATCAGCTTCGAGGACGCGCTCGCCTTCGAGAAGGTCCACGAACTGACCTACCGCGAGGTGGGATTCGATCTCTTCGAAGTTCCGGCAGACCCGCTTCCGGCCCGGGTGGCCGCAGTCCAGCAGTATGTCGATCGGCTGGGCAGCCTACGGTGAAGGCCTACTGTCATGGCCGCAGAGCGGGCGTCACGGAGCGCGGCCGGCTGTCCACGGGTGGCGACGCGCGGACATGCCGATTCAGTGCGGTACGCGAGCCGAGCCGACGGGCCGACTGATGAATCGCACCGTGCGGCTACGCTGCGGGGCCATGTCGACAAGAGGGGACCAGGTGTTCGATGCGGTAGTTCGACGGATCGCCGCCGGCGGGTACATCGACGAGGTGCCAGCCAGCCGGTTGACGCCGCTCCGACCCGCGCCGCCTGCCGCAGTCGCGGAGGCCGAGGAACTGGCCGGCAGGTCACTGCCATCGCTGCTGCGCCGGCTCTACCTGGAGGTCGGCAACGGCGGCTTTGGCCCCGGTTACGGTCTCCTCGGCCTCAGGGACGGGCATCGAACTGGCGGCTTGGACGCGCTGACCGGACTCAAGGGCGGTGTCCTCACTCTGTGCGACTGGGGTTGCGGCATCAGCAGTGAGCTCAACCTCGCCGACGGCCAGATCTGGGGCTACGACCCGAACCCGGCCCCGGACGGCGTGTCATGCACGTTCCCACAGCACATGACGATCGTTGACTGGTTCTTTAAGTGGGTCGAGGGCACGCTGTACCAGCCGTGGCTGGTCCAGGACCCGACGACCGGCGAGTGGCGTGGCGCAACCGACGCCGAGTACGCGGAGATGATTGAGGAGGCGTTTGGCCCCAGCGGCCCGGAGGACTGACCGCCGGACGCTGAGGGCCACAGCGTGCCGGCGTCCTGACGCCGAACAGCGGGCACGGCTCGATCCCGGGGGCCACACGCTCATGTCGCTGATCGCGCGGTCATGTCGATGAGCGGAAGTGTCCCTTGTAGCGTTACCCGCGGCACGAAAGCCCGTCGTAACCCCTGGCTAAGCCCCCTGGGCGGAACGGTCGGCATGACTCCTCGCGACGCGATGAACCAGGCACTGAAGGATGCAGTCCGCGAACACCTGCGACCGCGAGGGTTCACCGGTGCAATGCCGCACCTTCGCCGCCGCTCGTCGCAACAAATCTGCCTGCTGAGCATCCAGTTCTACTCCTCGGGTGGCAGTTTCGTTGCCGAGGTTGCTGAGTGCGGACCTGACGGTTATGAGACCAGCTGGGGAGAGCGAAAGATCCCGCAGAAGGTGACTGCACAAGACATACCCGATCCGCGCCCCCGCCTCGGCAGCCCGAACTTCCCCGAGGGTGACCATTGGTTCATCTTTGGGTCTCGAAACTACGAACCCGGCGCGGCAGTCGTCCATCCCCGTGAGCGGTACGACGCCATCGCGACACACCTCATCCAACTCATCGACGAGCAGGCGGAACCCTTCTGGCGTGAGCAGCTGAATGCCCGGACCTCGGCGTGACATCTGCTCTTCCAACAGGCGCTCCAACGTCCGGTCATGCCGCGATCCACGCGCTACGCAGCGTCATGCCGAGCTGGCCCGGATGCCGTCCGGACGTGCCGATGACCGGATGTCGGGTCGGGTGCCGTGATACGGATGCACCTCCGGCGAATGGAGCAACTGTCCCAACCACATGTGTCAGGTCGCGTCTGGCCCAGATGCCTGCCATGCCGACGCGGCTGACTGGAGGACCCGGCTCACAGACGCTCCTATGCCGCGTCAAGTGGTTGGGGTGGGGTTTCGAGGCGTCGGTAGAGCTCTCGGGCGATGTAGCGCTTGAGGCATCGTTTGATCTCGCGGTCGGTTTTGCCTTGAGCCCGACGGCGGTCGGCGTAGGCGCGGGTGCGTGGGTCACGTTGCAGTCGGCACAGGGCGACGGTGTGCAGGGCGCGGTTGAGTTGTCGGTCGCCGGAGCGGTTGAGCCGGTAGCGGACGGTTTTGCCTGATGAGGCGGGGATGGGTGCAGTGCCGGCGAGCATGGCGAAGGCGGCGTCGTCGCGGCACCGTCCGGGGTGTGACCAGGCGGCCAGGACCGTGGCCGCGACGATCGGGCCGACGCCGGGCAAGGTAAGTAGGTCTGGGCGCCAGGAGCGCACGATCGTGCGAATCGCCGTCTCGTGGCCGGCGGCTTCGGCCTGCAGGGTGCGGATGCGTCGGGCGAGGTCCCGCAGCACCGCCAGCGCAGTGGTGACCTCGATGTCGCCGCTGGCCGCGGTGGGTCGCAGCCGGGTGGCGGTGGTGATCATGGTGGGGGTGTTCTGCCCGCGGAACCGGGCCCGAACCGCCTCCGGTGCGGTGATCACCATCGCGTGCAGCTGCCGCTGGGCGGTGGCGCTGGCCTCGACCGCGGCGCGGCGGGCCGTGAGCCGCATCTGCAACGCCGCGCGTTCGGGTCGTCTTGGGCTGGGCCAGGCGGGTGCGGGCCAGCGCGTCGCGGGCGGCGCGTTCGGCGTCGATCGGGTCGGACTTCGCCCCAGCGCGGCGCGCCGGCCGCTTCGGGCGGTCCAGTTCGACGACCAGCTCACCGGCGTCGGCCAGGTGCCGGGCCAGGCCGGCGCCGTACCCGCCGGTGCCCTCCATGGCCCAGGCCCGCAGCCCTGAGCGCCGCTCGGCCAAGCCCAGCAGCTCGGCGTAACCGTCCGGGTCGGCGGCGACCGTGACTCGGTCCAGCACAGCGCCCGTGCGCGCGTCGATGACTGCGGCGGTGTGGGTGTGGGTGTGCGTGTCGACGCCGATGACGACCTCGACCAACTCTGCCAGCATGGACATGCGTTCTCTCCTCACCGTGGGGACGCAAGGGTCCGGTCCGGTGCGGAGATGGCAGGACTGTGATGAGACACGCCAGCGGCCTACTGGCGGTCAAGCTCCTGATCAGGCCAAACGTCTCCCGCCGGGCCGCGCCGGCAGCAGCAGGCGGACAAGTCGGCTCAAAGGCACGAAGGCCAGTCAGACCAAGGGTCACGCCCACCGCTGCCGGCAATCAGCTCACCACTGCTGAACCGACCCCGCCATGCTCAGAGTCAGGCCATTGCGGGGAGGATGATCCGCTCCAGCACCCCGAGCGGGGTCCGCCACTGGTCGGGGTCGTCGTAGTTGCCGGCGGTAATGGCCACGGTGAGGTCCAGGTCGGGCAGGACGAACAGGCGCTGCCCGCCGTTGCCCATGCCGGCTACCAGCCGACGGCCCTCAATGGATTCGATGTACCACTGGTAGCCATACTGCGCGCCCCAGCTGGTCTGCAGGCGTGGCTGCAGCATCGTGCGGATCCAGGCCTCGGGGACGATTTGCTGACCGTCCCAGGCTCCCTCGGCCAGCATCAGCTCGCCGAGCCTGGCCAGGTCGCGGGGCGCGAGTCGCGCCAGCCGCTTCGCTGATCGTGGCCCCGCCCTCCCGGAACGCCGCGAGGAGACGAACTCTCAGCCTGCCGCTGGCAGCTGGATCGGCTTGCAGCCGGACCAGGCCGACACGGGCGATGAGCGCCTCCCGCACGATGCCGGGCATCTCACCCCAACCATCCACCTCCGCGGCACTGCCGCACCCGCTGCACCGAATCGAGACTGCCCAGGCGAGCCTGTGTGCGTTCATGTCCTGGTGAAGCCGAGTGCCCGGTATCCGGGCATACGGCGTGGGAGTGAGGCGGCGAGGATGGGTGAGGCGGGGTCGTGGTAGTCGTGGACCTCGGCGACGTCCTTGCCGGGCGCGGCGCGGATGACGCGACCGGCGCATTGGACGAGTAGGCCGTCGTAGGAGATCGGGCCGGCCAGGAACAGGGTGTCGAGGGCGGGGGCGTCGAAGCCTTCGCCGATGAACGGTGTGGTGCCGATGACAAGGAGGCCGTCGCCGGTCTTGGCCTGGTCGAGTCGTTCGACGACGCTCCGTCGGTTGGTGGTGCTCATCGTTCCTTGCAGCACGAGCGCCTGGTGTCCTCGCGTCGAGAGCAAGGCGGTGAGTGCCTCGACGTGGGCGACCCGCCGGGTGAGGACGAGACAGTTGCGTCCACGGGTCAGGGCCGCGACGACGTCGTCGGCGATCCGAGCGTTGCGTGCCTCGTCGACGGCGAGTCTTCGGTGCATCTCGGCGAGCGCGCCGGGCGCCTCAAGGTCGATGTCGCCGGGCTGGAATGTGGTCTGGTGGATGAACAGCGCTCGACGGGGTCCGGCGTCGGCGTGCATCGCTGCCGCGAGGGTGCCTTGTTCCTCGTCGGAAAGGGTGTGGCGGACCGGTCCGAGTTGCCAGGTGACGAGTTGGCCGAGGCCGTCGCGTCGCGTGGGGGTGGCGGTGAGGCCGAGCCAGAACTGCGCGGCGATCCGTTTGACCGAGTGTTCGTACGCGGCGGCGCCGAGGTGGTGGCATTCGTCGACGATGACGTGCCCGTACCCCTGGGTCAGGGTGGCGATGTCGTCGCGCCGCGCGAGGGAGGGCAGCAGCGCGATGTCCACCGTGCCGGTGAGTTTGCGTCGGCCGCCGCCGAGTTGACCGGGCTTGATTCCGAGGAACTGCTCGATGCGGGTGCGCCACTGGTCGGCGAGGGCTCTGCGGTCGACGAGGACCAGGGTGGAGGTGTTGCGTTCGGCGATGACGGCGCAGGCCATGACGGTCTTGCCGGAGCCGGGTGGGGCGACCAGAATCCCGTCGTCGTGGGCGAGGAGTGCGCCGACCGCGTTGGCCTGCTTGCCGGTGAGTTCGGCGGTGAACGCGGTGTCGATCTCGGTCCCGGAGTTTCGTGCGTCCGTGACGGCCAGCCGCGACCCGGCGCGCTCGACGATCGTGACGATGGTGTGCCGCAGGCCCCGCGGGAGTATCAGGCGGTCGTCGAGGGTGAGGTCGTAGCCCTGGATGAAGCGGGGGGTGTCCCAGGTGGACTTGCGTAGTCGCTGCAGCTCGTAGAACTTCGGGTTGGCCATGGCGGCGGCGTGCTTGAACGTCGCCAGTGCGGCGGGGGTGAGCTGTCTGGCGTCGATGCTCAGCCCGGCACCGGCCTCCGCGTGGACCAGCGGAGGTAGCGGAGGATGGACCTGGGTCGCGGCAGACCGGCTCATCGTGGCGACGTCGGCACCGGTGGTGGCTTGCTTGGCCTGCCGGGCGACGTGTTCGACGTCGCCGGGGCTGAGTCGGTCCAGCGTCGACAGGAACGCCCACTGGTCCGCGTACGGTTCGAGCGTGCCGAGGTCGAGGAAGGTGGTGAGTCCGTCCTTGCGGCGGCGTCCCTGCAGCGGTGCGGCGATGAGGTTGCCGAAGCCGCCGTCGGGCAGGACGTCCTGGTTGGGGAACAGCCGGTCGTACGACCGCAGATCCATCGATCCGCGCAGCACCATCGCCTCACGGAGAAGGACGGTGCCGACGGCCCGCCCGGTGGCCGCGGGAACAGCGCCGGTGAAGAAGACCCACACGTGGGCGCCGCGGCCTGACTGGGAGATCTCTAACGCAGCGGGCACCGCGCTGGCCCGTGCCGCCTTCACGTAGGCGAGGGCGTCGAGCATCGCTGTCGGCCCGTCGAAGTCGGCCACGACGAAGTGGCAGGTGTTGCCGGGCATCAGCGGGTACAGGCCCATGAACACATCGCCGACGAGATGCGCTGCGACGGCCTCCGTCGTACGTGGCAGGTAGGTGGCACCGCGCCGGTCCATACCCTTACGCCAACCGCCGGCGACCGCGGGCATCCACCCGGCAGCACCGGTACGGGCGTTCTCCCACCGCACGGCGTACACGTCGGCCCGGGCCCGGAACCGGTCGGCGAACAACGCCAGCTTGTCCCGAGTCGGCGAAGCCATGGTGACCAGCCCTGGCGGCTCAACCGGCGCGGACAACTGCTCCGGTGCCGCAGTCGTGTCCTGGCCGCGCAGGTCCAGCAGACGCGCCAGCCGGGTGTTCTCCGCCCGTAACCGCTCGACCTCCCGCCGAAGATCGACGAACTCGGCCACTGAACCCATGCCGACCATCCTCGCGTATCTGGCTCCGAACACCTCGGCACCGGTTCGATATCCTCCGCCGATGGCATCGAAGGGAAACGCCGCGCTGGAGGCGATGATCGAGGAAGCCACGGTCGACGCGTACGGCGACGACGAGCAGCTCACCGGCCTGTTCACCATGATTGAAGAACAGCTGGCGGTGCCGTTCAACACCACCGTCCTCGGCGTCGCGGTCACCGTGCGGAAGATCGACCTGGCCGCGGACAGCATCGTCGCGGTCTGCGCCCGAGGCCGCCACCGGCAGAGGATCGGCCTACTCGACCTGCCGCTACCCACCCCCGCGCCGGACGGCGCCGGGTGGATCGATGCCTACCGGTACTGGGCCGGGAGGTAGGTCACGGTGAGCGAGTACCAGTACTACGAGTTCACCGCCGTCGACCGACCCCTCACCGGCCGGGAGCGGGCCGAACTGCGGTCGTTGTCCACCCGGGCCGACATCACCGCCACCAGCTTCGTGAACACCTACGAGTGGGGCAACTTCAAGGGCGACCCGCGCAAGCTGATGGAACGATACTTCGACGCGCACCTGTACCTGGCGAACTGGGGCACCCGCCAACTCATGCTGCGGCTACCGAAACACGTGCTCGACCCCGCAACCGTCGCCCAGTACTGCCAGAGTGACAGCGCGTCCGCCTGGACCGCCGGCAAGTACGTCATCATCGACCTCCACGACGAGGACGAGGACGGCACCTACGAGTGGGACCTCGACGGCCACGGTCTGCTCGCCTCCATCATCCCGGTCCGGGCCGGCCTCGCCGCCGGCGACCTGCGCCTGCTGTACCTGGCCTGGCTCCGCTGCGTACAGTCGGAGGACATCGCCGACGACGAGCCCGAACCGCCCGTCCCAGCCGGACTGGGCACCCTCGACGCGGCCCTCACCGCCGTCGCCGAGTTCCTCCGCATCGACCCCGACCTGATCATGGCCGCGGCGGCCGGGTCGGCGCTGGCCACCTCCGACGAACCGACCCCTGCGCAACTACGCACCTGGGTCGTCCGGCTGCCCGCCCGGGACAAGGACGCCATCCTGGCCAACCTGATCACCGGCGGCGACAGCCACCTGCGCAGCCAACTGTTGCGCCGGTACCGCGACGCGCACCGCACCGACGCCTGCACCCCGACGGCCGCCCGCACCGCCGGGGAATTGCTCGCCACCGCCGCGGAGTTGCGCGCCGAACGGGAACGCCGCGACGCCGACCAGCGCGAACGCGATCGGATTCGCCGGGAACGGTCCGCAGCAGCCGCCCGGCAACGGCACCTCGACACCCTCGCGGTCGACCAACCCGCCGCATGGCTGCGGGTCGACGAACTCATCGACACGAAGAAACCCCGCGAGTACGACACCGCAGTTCAACTCCTCGTCGACCTGCGCGACCTCGGCGAACGCGACGGAGACAGCACATCGTTCCGAAACCGGCTGGCCGAGCTACGGGCGGTGCACGCCCGCAAGCCCAGCCTGCTCGAACGCCTCAACCTCGCGGGCCTCGACACCTGAACAGCCTGCCCGGCGACCGATGGCCTCACCGCAGTCGACCGCTGCCCGATACCGCCGTCATGCCGTCGTTCTCTTTCCTGTGCGGATTCGTCGGATGACGTATGGTTCGCCGGCCGGTGACCGTCGCCAGAGACGGGAAGGTCGTGAGGCCGCCGCGGCGTGCCGGCGTGACGTCCCGGACAGCCGACGCCAACGGCAGCAGGCTCCAGGAGTCCGTCCGGACCCGCAACCAGACATCGAACCGTGTCGTTTGCTCGGGTGGACCCGGAGGGGTCGGGTGACTGTCTGGGTGTGTGCTGCCGATGTCATGGCCAGCTAGGAGTAGGACGCCCCGGCCCTCGCTGACGACCGCTGTATCAGCACTGGATGGAGACTTGCGACCGATCGCCCTTTCCGAAGTTGTGGCTACTGAACTGCGGCGGGTCCACGCCCCTGACCAGCACGAGCGAGAAGGGTGATGCCCAGTGGACAGCCTGTGGGCCGGCGTGGACGTCGGCAAGACCTACCACCACGTGTGCGTCGTCGACGACGATGGCACCGTGGTGATGTCCGAGAAGATTCCCAACGACCAGCAGGCCATCTCCGGCATCGCCGGGCGGCTCGGCAAACGCCGCAAGCCGATCCGCTGGGCCCTCGATCTACGCGGCGGACCCGCGTCACTGCTGCTGGCGGTCCTGTTCGACCGGGGCGCGGACGTGCGCTATGTCAGCGGCACGGTCACCTCGCGGATGGCGGAGGCGTTCCACGGCGAACGCAAGACCGACGCCCACGACGCCTACGTCATCGCTCAGACCCTGCGCATGCGCGGCGACCTTCCGACCCTCACCGTGGCCGACGGGGTGCAGCAGCAGCTGAAGCTGCTCGTCTCCCGCCGCCTCGACCTGGTCGCCGACCGGGTGCGCATCACCGCCCGCATCCAGGACCTACTGACCATGATCAGCCCCGCCCTGGAGAAGACGCTGAACCTGCGCAGCAGAGGCGCGCTCCGGCTCCTCGCGCAGTGGCAGACCCCCGCCGGGCTGCGCCGCGCCGGCGAAACCCGCATCCTGGCCTACCTACGCCAGCACGGTGTCTGGGCCGCCAAGGCCCTCACCGCCAAAGTCCTCACCGCCGCACGGACACAGACCGTCGCCGTCGCGGGAGAGGCCACCGCTGCCGGGATCGTGGCCCAGATGGCCACCGACCTGGAAGCGGTCAACGACCGCATCACCGCCATCGAGGAAATCATCGCCGCGGCTGTCGCCGAGCACGAGCTGGGAGAGATCGTCACCAGCCTGCCCGGCATCGGCACCACCCTCGCCGCCGAGTTCCTCGCCCACGCCGGCACCCTCACCACCTACACCAGCCCCGCCGCACTCGCCGCCCACGCCGGGCTCGCACCGGTCTCCCGGGACTCCGGCCGCCGCCAAGGCCACCAGGTCCGGCCGCACCGCTACCACCGCGGTCTACGCCGGGTGTTCAGCATGTCCAGCTTCACCGCCCTGTCCCACTGCCCACGATCACGCGCCTACTACGACAAGAAAAGAGCCGAAGGAAAGACCCACCGCCAAGCCACCGCCGCCCTGTCCAGACAACGCCTCAACGTCCTCTGGGCCTGCATCCGAGACAAGACCCCCTACCAGCCCAAACAGCCAAGATCAGGAGTACTGGCGCCATGCGAACGCGCGTAGAGACTCCAGGGGATAGAGCATCGGTTTCCTAACACGCTGCTCCGCCCGTGGCCGCAGGCTGATGACCTGCGGCTTTTCGTTTCATGCCTCTCGTGTGTCGGTCGCAGCGGGTGCTGCTGTGGTCGCTTGCTGAAGATCAGCGGGCCAGATGGCTCGGTGATCGGTGAGCCCCTCACCTGGCGAGAGCGACCTGCGGAGAGCGCGAGGTCAGTCTGCTGTCGGGGCGGCAACCTGCCACAAGGCACTGACTGGCAAGGCGCGGAGCCTGTCGCCGAACGGCAGCGTGGAGGTTCCGGTGTAGAGGACGATGCCGGCGATGAAGTCGTCGCCGAGGCGGTCGGCGAGTCGGCGTAGCCCGCGGAAGTCGTCGGGTCCAACGGTGGTGGCTGCTTTGACTTCGATCCCGACGACATGCCCGGATCTGTTCTCGAGCACCGCGTCGACTTCGTACCTGCTCTGGTCGCGGTAGTGGGACAGGTCGGCAAACTGCTGGGACCAAGTGAGCTGACGGGACAGCTCGGACAAGACAAATGATTCGAGCAGAGGGCCGAACGGTGCGCCCGGCCGGAGCAGCGCCCGGGCGTCGGTCGCGATCTCGTTGGCGGCGATGCCCGAGTCGACAAAGATCAGTTTTGGAGCGGCGGTGGCACGGGTGCCCAGGTTACGGGACCAACCGGGGATCCGCTTGACCAGGAAGATCTCTTCCAGGGCCTGGAGGTAACGTGCGATCGTTGGCCGGCTCAGTCCGAGTGCGGATTCGAGGGAGTTGGCGGCGATGATGGTCGCGGATCTAGCCGCGAGTAGGCGTACCAGCTTGCGTAGCTCGCCCTTGTGCTGGATGTCGGACAGCTGCCGGACATCGCGATCGATGAGCGCTTGGACGTACGCGTCGAGGAACCGTTGGCGGCGTCGCGAGTCGGCGCGGGCCGTGGCCTCGGGCAGGCCGCCTCGCACGATTTTGGCCGCGTAGTCGGCGCGGGTCACGTCCGACTCGTGTCGCAGCTCGGGGCCGAGCGCGAAGATGGCGTCGACGAATCCGTCCGGCTCTCCGTCGAGTTCGCCTTGGGAGAACGGCCAGAGCTCGATGGTTTCCATCCGGCCGGGCAACGCGTCCGGGGCAGCCACCATGCCGAACAGCCGAGATGATCCGGTGAGCAGGTACCGGCCGGGACGAGGGTCCTCGTCGACGTTTGCCTTGATGGCCAGCAGCAGCTCCGGGGCGCGCTGGATCTCGTCAACGACCAGCAGTTCGGAGGAGTCCACGAAGCCGACCGGGTCGGCGATCGCTGCGGCCCGGTCCTGTGCCCGGTCGAGATCGCGGCGCTCGGCGAGACGATCGCCGGCGACGATGCGGACCAGGGTGCTCTTGCCTGCTTGGCGTGCTCCGCTGATCAGCACGACGCGGGTGTCGGCCAGGGCGGCGTCGACCTGCGCGGCGGCGCGGCGTGGGATCAGGTGCGGTGTGGGCACGCGTCATGATAACCGGCGCGGTTTCGATCTGCGGGAGAAGGGCTTTCGGTCTGCGACAGATCCATGTTCGGTATGCGGGGCCTTGGTGTTCGATTTGCGGCCGTCGGGCGAATCGACGACGGAACGCCGTCGCCACTGCCGGACCGTCACCTGGCTCCGGCAGTGCGCAGGTCGGCGATGAGCTGGTCGAGCAGGCGTTCCTCCATGACCGCTCGGCCGAGCCGCCGCATCGACTCGCCCAGCGACCGGTCCCACGGGGTCTCGGCGGGCGTACCGAGCAGGGCTGTGCCGGTGCCCGCCGCCGGCAGGTAGTCCGCGGCTGTCATCCGCCACGGAACCGCACTCGGGTACCGCTGCAGAGCCGCCGCCGTCAGTCGTACGCCGGTCCAGTCGAAGTCGTTGCGCCACCGGATCACTGCCCCGGAAGCGGCGCGCAGCAGCGTGTGGACCGCGACTGACGGCACCCCTTCGGTGCAGATCAGCGGCGGAGCCTGGGCCCCGAGCGCGGTGGTGGCGGCGCGTAGCACGGCGGGGTTCTCGCAGACGTGGACCTCGTCGCAGGTCATGGTCAGCGGTGCCAGGCGCAGCTGGTGCAGGGTGACCCGCACCGGTACGCCCGCCTGGGCGGCCTCGGTCAGCCACCGCCCGACCAGGCCGCCGGTGGCCGGCACGTTGAGCACCAGCACCTGGCTGGCGAGGTCGTCCGGGACCAGCCCGACCGACTCCCACAATGCCCGATCCCGCTCGCCGTCTACCGGTAGCGCCGTCTGGTGCCACGCGGCGATGGCACGGAGGACAAGCCCGCGCAGCGGCCCCTCGGTGAGGGCCTTCGTGTCGTCCAGCACCCGGTCAGCGAAGACCGGCATCGGTTCGTCGGCCGCGGGCAGCGCGTCCAGTACGCGGACCACGTCCTCGAACGGCAGTCCGGTTCGCACGACGCGGGTCAGGGTGCCGTCCCGGCGCAGGCCGTCGAGCCATTCGGCGTACCAGGCAGTGTTGGCGTGCCGGCCATCGCGGGCCACGGCGAGGACGGCGTCGCGGGCCACCGCCTCGCGTTTCAGGTCGGCCGGCCGGTTGCGCAGCGGCGCCGTCACGGTGAGCACGTCGGCCAGGCCCACTCCGTGTGCCGCCCGCAGGTGCTCGTCCACCTCGGTGAGTCGGACGCTGAGCCGGGCCGCTGCGGCGGACCGGTGGGTACCGGTGATGCCGATGATCACGAGACGCTCGTCGTCGGTGGGGGCGGCCAACGTCACGGTGGCGTCGAGCTGACCTCCGGTGCGTTCCAGGCTGCGCCGGGCGGCCGCCAGCAACCGCCGCCAGCCAGGCTGCTCGATCAGTTCCGCCGAAGCGCCGTGACCAGCCAACCGCCCCCAACCGTCCAGGCCCGACCGACGCTCGCCAGGGCTGCCCGTCATTCGTCCGCGAGGTCGAGCAGGACGCCGGCCCGGTCGGGTTCCCCGCGACCGCCCGGGGCGCGGCGGGTCTCCGGGGAGCCGAGCGCGCGAGCCAGCGTTCCGTCGAAGTCGGCGACGTTGGTCGAGCCGTCCCAGACCAGCAGCACGGTGGATACGGCGTGTTCCACTGCGGAGTGGGACAGGTCGTAGTGGGCGGCGCCGCTGACCGCGGGGTGGGTGGCCCAGAGGTCGTAGCCGGTCATGAACAGATCCAGGTCGAACTGTTTCGCCAGGGCCATCAGTTCCCCTCGGCCGGTGTCGTCCACGCCGGCGAACGCCTCGTCGAGGCCGAGCAGCCGGGGTGCGTCCGGCGTGCCGAGCCGAACAGCGCGTTGGCGGCGGCGAAGAGCGGCAGGTGCAGGGAGACCGACTGCTCGCCGCCGGAGAGCTGGCTGTGCCGGGCTCGGGTCAGCGCCTCCGTACCGCCACCCGGTCGGTGCAGGGTGAACGCGAAAGTCCGCCACTGCCGGTAGTCGAGGACGTCGCCGAGCAGCTCTCGGTACGGCCGCTCGGGCGCTGCCGCCCGCGCTGTCTTGATCCGAGCGGCGAAGTGCCGGCGCATGGCGGTGAGCTGGGCCGGCCCGAGCCGGGCCGGATCGCGTTCGAGCAGCTTGCAGACGTCGCGTTGGTCGGCGTCGAGGTCATCGGCGAGCCGCCAGCCGACGCCGACGGTGAGCCCGGAGGACATCCGGCGGGCCCGCATCTGGCTGTCCATCGCCGCCACCAGGTCGCGGGCCTCGATGGTGCGGTGGTGGATCTGCCGGGCGAGCTGCCCGAGCAGGGCGTCCTCCAACACCCGCTGCTCGGAGTCGGTCAGCAGTTGCTCCTGGTCGCGGCGCTCGCGGGCGATCCGGTCCGCGAAGTGGGCGACCGGGGTCAGGCCCTGTTCGTCGGCGACCCGGACAACGATCACCCCGTCGTCGGTGTCCCATTCGGGTCGGTGGTCGAGGCCGGCGGCAGGCAGTTGCGCCTGCAGCTCGGTCAGCGCGGTGGTGAGCCGGGTGGCGCTCTGCTTGAGCGACGTCTCGGTGGGGCTCAACTCCCGGGTGGCGGCGAGAATCGCCTCGTGCAGGGCTGCCACCTGCGGATCCAGCTCCGAGCCGGACTGGTCGCCGGACGCCCCGACCGGCCAGCGCAGGTCGGTGGGGCAGCGCAGCAGGCCCAGCAGGTCCGGCTGGGCGTACGGGCGTAGTCGTTGGGCATCGTGTTGCGCCTCGGTGACGGCGGCGGTCACGGCCTGCTCGCCCAGTTCCACCCGGGTCAGCGCGGCGGCTCGCCGCTCCCGGGCGGTGCCGAGCTGGGCACGGGCCTGTTCGACGGCGTCCTCCGCCTCGGTGATCTCGTTCGCGGTCCGGGCCACATCGGCCAGCACCCGTTCCGCGTCGGCGCCCACGCTGTCGCGCAGCGTCCGATACGCCTCCGCCTTCTCCCGGTGCCGGGAACGGGCGGTGCGCGCGGCGTCCTGCGCGGCGGTGAACCGGTCGACCGCCTCGTCGTGCCGCTGTCGCGCCTGGTCCTCCTGCTCGGCGGCGCGCGCGGCGGCCGGCCGTGCGCTCTCCAGGCGTACGCCCCGCTTCTCGAAGCG
>NZ_JAEVHN010000075.1:0-16617 GCF_016803375.1 Micromonospora sp. 4G55 | reverse complement strand
GAGCTCGGTCAGCTCGGCCGCGTCCCGCGGGCCGCGCCGGGCCCGGCTGAACCTCAAGCGGATCGACCCGTGGTCCGTGATGAAGTTCGCCTTCGCCGTCTCGGTGGTGCTCTTCATCGTGGTGGTCGTCGCCACCTCGGTGCTCTACCTGGCCCTGGACGCCATGGGCGTCTTCCAGAGCGTCAACGACAGCCTCACCGACCTGGTCAACGCCGGCGGGCAGAGCTCCGGCGGGTTCCAGATCACCGCCAAGGGCGTGATCCTCAGCTCGGCGCTGATCGGCCTGGTCAACGTCGTCCTGTTCACGGCGCTCGCCACCCTCGGCGCGTTCGTCTACAACGTCTGCGCCGACCTGGTCGGCGGGATCGAGCTGACGCTCGCCGAGCGCGACTGACACCCGACGACGCCGGGGCACCGCCAACCGCGGTCGCCCCGGCGTCGCCGTGTCCGGCCCCGCTGCCCACCCGCCCGCCGTCGGCGCCCCCCTGGCGTGACGGCGCACGGTGTGCGGCGTGTCGCGGTGTCAGCTGTGGATCTTGTCGTGGGGCCGCCGGGGGAAAGCAGTCGCCGCCTCGTCGCCGGTACGGGTACGGTCGAGTGGGACGGGCGCCACGACCACCCCGATTTGGGACCGGACGTGGCGATGGGTTAACCTTGCTCGTCGCCACGCGGGGCTATAGCTCAGTCGGTTAGAGCGCAGAGCTGATAACTCTGAGGTCGCTGGTTCGATTCCAGCTAGCCCCACCGCACACCGTTCCGACGGCTAGTCGAGCGCGAGGGGTCGCCCCATGTTCAAGAAGCTTCTGTTCCTGGTCGGCGTCGTCGGCGTGGCCGCGCTGGTCGCCAAGAAGGTCAAGGCTTCCAACGACGAGCGCGCCCTCTGGCACGAGGCCACCACCGCGCCCGACCTGCGCTGATCCCGCTGGCACCGGCCAGCACCAGGCGGCTCCGACCGCCCTCGGGGCCCTAGCTCAACTGGCAGAGCACTGCCTTTGCAAGGCAGGGGTTAGGGGTTCGAGTCCCCTGGGCTCCACCACACCATCCGCCCTGGTGACGGGCTGTCTTCATCCTTCATCGGCTTCCCGCCGGATTGAGGATCTTCTTCGGCAGTCAGCGGGATCGTCAGCAGACCCGCCGAAGACCCGGCGCACCGACTCGTGGAAATCGCCGGGGTATGCGTGTAGCGGTTGACCGTCGTCGACGCCTGCTCATGGCCCATCACCGCCCGGACCACGTTGACCGGGACCCCGCCGGACACCAACCACGTCGCGTAGCAGTGCCGCAGATCATGGAACCGGAGTCCACCGGTCGCCTTGGTCGCTACGCAGTCGACCGCTTCCCGCTCGGTGGTGAACTCCATTGACCATTCGACGCCGTCGCGGTCGGGCCAGGTTGCGCGGAACTTGAACGGCCCGGACTCGGTGACCTGGCCCAGGAGCCCGGCCCGGACAAGGGACGGGCGCCAGACCTGACGCCGGAAGTTGCTGCGCAACATCGAGCCGCCCTCGTAGTTGGTGAAAACCCGGCTTCCCAGTTCATGCGCAACCAGCTCGCGATGGCGTCGGAGCTCCTGCTCCAAAAACGGGGCGAGCGGCACGGTCCGCCGGCTGTTGGCTGACTTCGGGTAGGGCTTGTCGGACAGGTGACCGTCAACCTCGACCACGACACGCTCGACCGTCAATGTCGACGCGTCGAAATCAACGCATCCCCACCGGAGGCCCAGGCACCGTCAGGTAGTCGGCGAGGGTGTCGCCGTCGAGCTGGGAGAAGTGCTCGACGCGGTGGCCGGCGCAGGCGATGCAGCGGCACAGCTCACCCGTGGCGGTTCGAGACTCGGAGAGGCGCCGGCGGCTGGCAGGTGTGGGCAGCCCACCTGCCAGCATGGTGCGGCGTACACGTCCGGGCAGACGCCTGCCGCTGAGCAACTGCCGCCACGCGTCGGCTGGACCAGCCTGGACCGAAGCCCAATGCGCCTCGTCCTCGTTATCGGCATTGAGGTCGCAGGAACCCAGCCGCCCGCTCGCCCCTCGCGCTGTGTTGCCGCTGGCCCGGGGAGACGCCAGACCACGGCTGGGAGGTGAGCACGATAGGCAGGGGCATGAGCGGGGAAGGTCCGGCCGAGCGAGCGGCCGAGAAGTCGCGAGAGCTTACCGAGGAGGACGACCTCCTACGAGGGACGGCGCAGCAGAAGCTAGGGGGCTTCTACGCGATCGCGTTCGGCGCTTCATTGTGGGCCTGGGACGGAGCGTTCGCGTTCGGCACGCACCGGACCATCTTCTACTACCGGCGATATGAACTGTTCGTGCTGGCCCTCGTTGTCCTCCTGAGCGCTCTCCTCCTGCGCCGCCGGGTGCATACCCACCCTTGGGTGCTGGTCCTGTTCCTGCCTCCGATAGGGCTCCTGCTGCTAAGACTCGTCGTGGGTCACCCTCACAGCGCCTTCGAACAGACCGCTGCGCGTGTGGTGAACGTTGCGACCATCGTCGTCGTGCCGTTCGTCGCGGCCATCGTCGTCCAGCTACTCGCGCCCAACTACTTCACCCTGCCGGGCCGCCGCTTGAAGGTCACCTTGGTGGCGATCGTCGCCATTGTGGCGTTGACCGGCTTCCTCGTCGGCCATTTCAATAACCGCTTCCTCGCGTGCCAAGACTTCATCGTGGCTGGCGATGATCCTCCCCCGAACTGCCACAAAGACGAGTGGTAAGCCGCTGTCCGTCACGTCAACCGGCCAGGGCGACCACGTGATCGTGCACCGCCGGCAAGGCTGCCCATCCGTCACGGTGCGACCGCGGCCCAGCGATTCAACGCGCCCGGTGGTTGGCATCCTGCCGATCGCCTCAGTGAGGTCGCGCCACGTACCAGCCCAGGTCCCCACCATCCAGTCGACCATCGAACGGGCGGATGTTTCGTCCACGAAGCCGTACTCGAACACGCGATCGAACGGCCCGGCTGCCGGCGTGTCGAGTCCCACCTGATGCTTGACGAATCCGTCCCAGCCCATGTTTGACGGCTGACCTAGATCTTCGAGCGAGCATCACCGTCAGTGATCGTGCCGGTCACCGAGCCGGGGACCCGCTCCCGCCGGACATAGTGCGGCGATGAAAGTCTCCTGGTTGGCCTCAATGTAGGCGAGTTCGCGTTGGGTCCAGGCGAGCACTTCGGCAGAGCGTGCGTGCGGGACGGAGGCCACCTGGTCCTCGAGGATGCCTCGCCAGAACGCCTCGTTGCGACGTAAGCGCTGGCGGATCGCGGCTGGTAGGCGGCCAAGGTCGGCCGGGCTCAAGCCGTAGGCGTCGGCGAGGTTCCGCACCTGGCGGGCTTGTTCTGTCGCGGGTCCCCGGTCGGGCCGTGACGAGATGCACCAGGCCCACGCCATGTACCCGACGTCCTCTAACGGGTGGCCAGGCGCCGCGAAGTGAAGTGCTGCCATCGTGGAGGAACATGGCCGGGCACGAACGACAAGATGTCACGGCCATGTTGGTCCCATCCCAGGTGCTGAGGGCAGCCGTCGAAGCCCGTCTTGGCGAGATGAGTCAGCAGTCGCGCCACGAACCGCGACGCGGGCGAGGCCGGGCGGCGCACAGTGTCACCGACCCGGACCACTCCAGCCGTCAAGCGGCCGCCGGCCAAGGGTTGCTCCACGTCATGCTCGCCGCCGTGACCCATCTCGCGACCCTAACGGCCGTCCAGACTGCATCACCTGTAAAGGCCACCGCTGCCAGGCCGGAGGCGCTACGCCCAAGGTGGGGTGTATCGGCTCACGTAGTCGCGAGCACGAGGGAGCGGGTCCTGCCAATACTGGTTCGGCATGCGGGAGTGGTGCGTCTCGCAGAAGCCAGCGAGACCGTCCGTGATCTTGACGCGCTCGAGGGGGCATCACGGCCGGTTGAGCGCGCTCTTCCAAACTGAGGGTGCGATGGGGCGGCAGCGCTACTAGAGAGCGTGCAGGTCATCGATGGTCAGCTTGATTGCGCCGGCCTCCTCCCAAACCGTTAGCTGCAAGGTCATGTCGCTTCTGCCTTCCTCCCGAGACCAGAGGTCGACGTCGACCTTCCAGGCGTCGTGGTCAGCAAGGAAGTAGGCGTCGGCGTGGTGCCACGCCTCGGGCGGCAGCGGAATGAACGTCGCCGGGTATTCGCGGGCCCAGGCGCCCAAGTCGTGGTCGGATCGCGAGTAGTCCCGCGCTAGGCCGTCGAAGTCGCCGGCGGCAATCCGTTCGACCACCTGCTCGATGATGGGTCTGAATCGGGCTGGGAGATCCCCAGCAGTCACCGGTCGAGTATGAGAAGCGGGGACGAGGGCTGTACAGCCATTCGTACAGCCAAGCCGGCAGACAGACGGGGGCGAGAAGCGGCAGCAGCCGACAGACCGAGCAGGTCAGCCGCAGCAGCCGACGCGCACCGACAGCAGTCTTGATCCTTGCAAGGCGGTGGTTAGGGGTTCAAGTCCCCTGGGCTCCACTCTCACACCCTTCACCGGGCAATTCATCATGGCAGGGCGAGTCCGTCAGCATCACGACCATGAGGTCGCTAGCGACTCCCAATGCGTAGGTCCTGGCGACAGCAACGGTGACAGCAACCGAGGTGGGCTCCGGCATACCGGGCGTTCGTCCGGGTACGTGCCGACCGTGACCTTCTCGATCGCCGCGCGGTGTCCGCGTACCGGCCAGCTCGGGGTGGGAGCCCTGACGGCCAGACCCGCGGTCGGCAAGCTCGTCGCACACGTCCACCCCGGCGGTGGTGCGGTGGCGACCCAGGCCACCCCGAACCCGTTTCTGGCCTACGACGGCCTGCCGCTGCTCGGCGAGGGCCGCTCGCCGCAGGACGTCCTGACCGAGCTGCTGGCCCGTGACCCGGGTCGGGAGGTGCGGCAGGTCGGCATGGTCGACCGCCAGGGTCGCTCGCACGCCTTCACCGGCTCCCGTACCAAGGACTGGGCGGGGCACCGCACCGGGCCGGGGTACGCGGTGCAGGGCAACCGCCTGGTGGGCCCGGAGACCCTCGCGGAGATCGTCCGGGTGTTCGAGGACAGCCGGGAACTCGACCTGGCGGAGCGGCTCGTGCTGGCCATCGAGGCCGGCGAGGAGACCGGCGGTGACCGGCACGGCGCACGGTCGGCGACCGTGACGGTGGTCGCCGATCAGCCGTACCCGCTCTGGGACGTGCGGGTCGACGACGCCGAGCATCCGGCGCGGGAACTGCGCCGGCTGCACGGCGTATTCCACGAGGAAGTGCTGCCGACCATCCAGCGGCTGCCCACCCGCGACGACCCCATGGGCGAGGCCGCCCGGAAGGCGCTCGGGGCACAGATGGAACACAAGACACCGTCAAACGTCGTCAACCAGCCAGCAACGATGGCAAGCCGCGAGGCCCTTTGAGCAAGCTTGGATAGCGTTTCCGCTGATGGCGGCACGGCATTTCTCAGTTCCGCTGCAACGTCTGATGTGATCCCGCCGCACCGTTGCGGCTCCGGCGGTCGGTCGTCCGCGTCGTAGTGAGACGGCGGGTGCGCCCTCCCGCAGTGGGACGGGGACGGTGTTGGCCTGACCGGATCGGGATTGGTCTCGCCCCGATATGGTGCGAGGCGTGATCAACTCGTACGCGAGCCTTGACGATGCCGGGGTTGCGGTAGCTGCGGCAGGTGCCGGCGCGGACGTGGTGCGCAACATGTACGGCCAGCGGCTCACCCACATCGACAAAGGCGCCGGGGATTTCGCCACCGTCGCCGATGTGGAGGCTGAGCAGACGATCCTCGACGTCATCCGTGCTGCTCGGCCCGATGACGCGGTGCTCGGCGAGGAAGGCGGGCAGCGGGGCGCGGCCGACGCCGTGCGCCAGTGGTTGGTGGATCCCCTGTGCGGCACGCTGAACTATGCCGTCGGCAACATGCTGGTGGCCGTCAACGTGGCGCTGCGCAATGGGGCAGCGGCGGTGGCCGACCCGTTCAGCGGCGAGGTCTTCTTCACTGACGGTGAGACCGCCTGGGTGCGGCGCGACGGTGTCGATGCGCAGCTGACACCCACGCCTGCCACCCGGCTGGTGGACGTCAACCTGGACCCGCCGTTCCCGAGCGCGCCCGGATTCCGGGCCGTGGACCTGCTGGCCCATCCTGGGTTCGTCGAACGGTTCCGGCCGCGGGTAGTTTCCACCACGCTGGCCTTGGCCTGGGTCGCGGCCGGCAAGCGGGCCGCATACGTCACCGACGGCGGCGACCTGGTCGAGAGCGTGCATTTCGCCGCCGGCATCGCTCTGTGCCGGGCCGCCGGCTGCGTCGTCACCGGAATCGACGGCGCCCCGATCGGGCGCGCAGGCCGCGGGCTTGTGGTGGCCGGCGACGCCGAGACCCACGGGCTGCTGATGTCGATGATCGGCAGCCGGAGCTGGAAGCTGTGACCGCACAGGTTTCCGGCCCCCGGTGGCACTGCCGAATGCGCCGAGCGCGGCCAAGCTGTGGTGGTCTCCCTGTCCAATGGAGACAGCCGGCGGTTGCTTGATGCTGTGGCCCTGGCGCAGCAGGATTGGCGCGACGTTCTGGTTGGGGCGGGGCTCGCCGATGATGACTGGGCCGACCAGCTGAACTCCGTGCTCGGTGACACCTCGCCGGGCCGGGTGCGCCAGTAGCCCGTCGACGTCGCCCAAGTCCCGAGGCCGGACCCGGCTGCCGGTGATGTGGTTCCGCGCCGCCGCCGGGGCGCGCCGGCCGTTGTGGCTGTCGCCGCTGCGGCCGTCATGCCTGACACCCGGCGGCTGGCGCGGAAAGCGGCAGCCCATAGGGCCGCCGCGGAATGACAGGCCACTGACCGGTGGGGTGGTGGGCCGGCAGCCGTCCGGGCCGCGGGGCCAGGACCCGCGCGGCGTAGGGGAGCGGCAACGGCCGCGCTGTGGTCAGTTCCCTCTCACGCAGAACTCGTTGCCGTCGGGATCGGCCAGCACGACGGCGCCGTCGTCACCGACCTCGAGCCGAGTGGCCCCGAGGGCGACCAGCCGGGCGACCTCCGCCCGCTGGTCGCCACCGGCCGGGGCGAGGTCGAAGCGCTGCCGGTTCCTCACCTCTTTCGGGGCCACGGGCGGGCCTCCCCACGCGACCTTTGTGCCGCCGTGCGGTGACTGGATCGCGGTCTCCTGGTCCTGGTCCCACACCAACGGCCAGCCCAGCGCCTCGCTCCAGAAGATGCCGACCTCCCGGGTGCCGTCGCAGGCGAGCTCCCCGAGCAAGCCACACCCGGCGAGGAAGGCATTGCCTGGCTCGATCACGCAGAACGCGTTGCCCTCGGGGTCGGCGAGGACGACGTGCCCTTCCTCGGGGCGCTGCCCGACGTCGAGGTGGCCGGCGCCGAGCCCCAACGCCGTCGCCACCGTGTGCTGCTGGTCGGCGTCGCTGGCGCTGGTCAGGTGAAGGTGCATGCGGCGGTTCGGCCCCACCTCCTCCGCGCCGCTCCGAACGAACCGGAGGCTGAGCTGGGTGTCGTCACCAGGCAGGAGCGCACCACCGGCGTCCTCGACGACATCTCGGCCGAGCAGGCCGGCCCAGAACTGCGCCAGGCGGGCCGGGTCGTGCGCCTCGAAGGTCACCGTCAGCATTCGCGAGAGCATCACTGCACGTTAGACACGGGCCAGCAGGACAACAAGGCGGTTTCGGAGAGGTCGGTGCGGGATCTCGTGCCACCCGGCCTGCCGGCGTGAGCGTTCGTCGGTCCCGTCATCGCCGCGCGCCGAGCCGGGGTACGGGCCGCGGTTGGCACCACGCCTCCGCATCGTTCCGCAGTCTCTTCCAAGTAGCTGCCGCCCCGCGTCGGTTGAGCCGGCCTGTGCCGAAGCGCAAAGCGCCTCGGCCTCGTTACGGGCATAGAGGTCGCGGGGACCCAGCCGCCCGTTCGCTCCTCCCGCTCCCTTGCCGGCTGGCCGGGGAGACGGTGATCCGCCACGGCCGGGCGACGAGCAGGACAGGCAGGGGCATGACTGGGAAGGGTCCGGCCAAGCGGGCCGCCGAGAAGTCGCGACGAATCACCGAGGGGGACGACCTCTTACGGGGGACGGCGGCACAGAAGCTGGGGGGCTTCTACGCGATCGCGTTTGGCGCCTCACTGTGGGTCTGGGACGTAGCGTTCGGCCTCGGCACGCACGGGACCATCTTCTACTACCGGCGACACGAACTGTTCGTGCTGTCTCTCGTCGTGCTCCTGAGCGCTCTCATCCTGCGCCGCCGGGTGCACACCCACCCTTGGGTGCTGCTCTTCTTCCTGCTCCCGATTGCGTTCCTGCTGGTACGACTCGCCGTGCCGCACCCCCAAGGGGCCGTGGCACAGACCGTCTACCGCGTGCTGAACATCGCTGCCATCGCTGTGGTGCCGTTCGTCGCGGGCGTCGTCGTCCGGCTTCTCGCGCCCAACTACTTCACCCTCCCGAGCCGCCGTCTCAGACTCACCGTGGCCGCGATCGTCGCCACCGTGGCGCTGGTCGGCTTTCTCGTCGGCCACTTCAATGACCGCTTTCTCACGTGTGAAGACTTCATCGTGGCCGGCGACGATCCTGCACCGAATTGCGCCCACGGCACCGAGCGGTAAGCGGCTTTCCGTCGCGTCGGCATCCAGGGCGACAACGCCCTCCCCATACCCGTCTGGCAAGCCAGTGGTGGGGTGGCAGCCGGGGAGGAAGGAGGTGCGAGCCGGTCAGACGGCAACCGCTGATAACAGTGGAAGTAGCGAGCCGGGTCTCCGCTCAGCGGCCCTGCTCGATGCTGGCGAGCAGCTCGTCGACCCGGCTCCTGATCTCGTCGCGGACCTGACGTACGACCTCGATGGGTTGCCCGGCCGGGTCGGTGAGCTTCCAGTCCTCGTAGCGCTCGCCGGGGAAGACGGGGCAGGCGTCACCGCAGCCCATGGTGATGATGATGTCGCTGGCTTCGGCCGTGTCCCAGGTGAGGCGGTTCGGGATCTGGCCGGTGATGTCGATGCTGACCTCGCGCATGGCGTCGACGGCAACGGGGTTGATCCGGTCGGCGGGTTCACTGCCGGCGGAGCGGACCTCGACGGTGTCTCCGGCGAGGTGGCGCAGCCATCCGGCGGCCATCTGGGATCGGCCGGCGTTGTGGACACAGACGAACAGGACGCTGGGCTTGTCGCTCGTCAGTGGGTCTTCCTGTCAGTTGATGGTGGGGCTGCGGCGTTCGATGAGGGTGACGTCGCGCCAGGTGCCGTGGTGGCGGCCGATGCGCTGGCGGGTGCCGACGACGCGGAAGCCGCAGGCGGTGTGCAGGGCCAGGCTGGCGGTGTTCTCGGGGAAGATGCCGGACTGGATGGTCCAGATCCCCGCCTGTTCCGTGGCGGCGATCAGGGCGTCGAGCAGCAAGCGTCCGACTCCTCGCCCGCGGGCTTCCGGGTGGACGTAGACGGAGTGTTCGACCACTCCGGCGTACACGCACCGGTCGGAGACCGCCGAGCAGGCGATCCAGCCCAGGACGCGGCCGGTCCGGTCGACGGCGACCCAGCGCTGGTCCGGCATCCGGGTGGCGGTGAACCTCTCCCAGGTCGGTGGCTCGGTCTCGAAGGTGGCGTCGCCGGTGGCGATGCGAGCCGGTAGATGTCGAGCACGGCTCCGGCGTGCTCGTCGCCCATGGCGGCGATCCTGATCCCGTTCACCGGTTCTCCTCTTCGAGCTGAGGCACGACGACGGCGTCGGCCGCGGCCCCGCTGTCGGGGTACCAGAGGGCGAGCGCGGCGACGGCGACCAGGCCGCCAGCGAGCTGGGCGGCGACGAAGCCGGGCACGGATGTCGGCATGATGCCGGCGAACGTGTCGGTGAAGGCACGCCCGATGGTCACCGCCGGGTTCGCGAACGAGGTCGACGAGGTGAACCAGTACGCGGCGCCGATGTAGGCGCCCACGGCTGCGGGCGCGGCGGCGGAGCGGCCGCTGCGGGCGAGGGCGAAGACCAGGACGACCAGGCCGGCGGTGGCCACGACCTCGGCCAGCCACAGGTTTCCGCCGGTCCGGGCGGTGTCCGACCAGGTCACGGCGGGCAGCCCGAACATGAGGTCGGCCAGGATCGCCCCGGCGATCGCCCCGGTGACCTGGGCTGCGCCGTACGCAAGGAGGTCCGGCGCGGTCAGGCCGGTGCCGGAGCGTCGCCCGAGCCACCAGTCGACGGCGGAGACGACCGGATTGAAGTGCGCGCCCGACACTCGCCCGAAGGTCAGGATCAGCGCGCCCAGGGCCAGGGCGGTGGCGATCGCGTTCTCCAGCAGTTGGAGGCCGACGTCGGCCGGCGAGAGACGGGCGGCGGCGATCCCGGAGCCGACGACGGCGGCGACGAGCAGCGCGGTGCCGACGAACTCGGCAGTGGCCCGGCGGGAAAGGGCGAGGTTCACGCGCCGGCCCCGGCGGCGGGCCGGGCGGGGATGTCCAGGAGCAGACCGAGCTGGCGGAACGCCTCGGCCTTGACCCGGTACCAGACCCAGGTGCCGCGCCGCTCCGAGTCGACCAGGCCCGCCTCACGCAGCACCTTCAGGTGGTGGGAGATGGTCGGCCCGGACAGGTCGAACGCGGGGGTCAGGTCGCAGACGCAGATCTCCGGCACCGAGGCGATCATCGACATCAGCCGCAGCCGGACCGGGTCACCCAGGGCCTTGAACATCGGTGCGACGACCTCCGCCTGCGCGGCGTCCAGCGGACTCACGGCGATCGGAGGGCAGCAGGCCACCGCTTGCAGGTCCACCACCGGCAGCGCTTGTTTCGACATGCCTCTAGGTTGACAGTCTTCAAATCAAGGTGCAACAGTGGAGTCCCTGCTTCGAAAATTGTCTAGACAAGGACGAAGCGATGATCCTGACCCGTTCCAGGAGGAGAACCATGTCCCGCGTCCAGCTCGCCCTGCGCGTTTCCGACCTCGAAGGCTCCGTCGCCTTCTACTCCAAGCTGTTCGGCGTCGAGCCGGCGAAGCGTCGCCCCGGCTACGCCAACTTCGCCGTCGAGAACCCGCCGCTGAAGCTCGTCCTGCTCGAAGGCGAGCCCGACCAGCCCACCGTCATGGACCACCTCGGGGTGGAGGTGTTCAGCACCGACGAGGTCAGCGCGGCGACCAGGCGCCTCACCGACGCCGGCCTCATCACGCTGGAGGAGAACAGCACGGAGTGCTGCTACGCCCTCCAGGACAAGGTCTGGGTACGCGGACCGGGAAACGAGCCGTGGGAGGTCTACACCGTCAAGGCCGACTCCCCGCAGTTGGAGAAGGCGACCGCGAGCGCCTGCTGCACGCCGGCCGCCGAGAAGGAGCCCGCCACCAGCGGAGCCGCCGCAAGCTGCTGCTGACCGTCGCGGCCGGCTGCCCCACCGAACCCGCACGGGTCGTGCGGCAGGCGCGACGAGGCTTGGCTGTACGGGCATCCGTACAGCCGAGCCCGTCGCCCGGGACAGCGGGCGGTGGCGGGCGCTACCTATCCTCTGCGCCATGGGCGCTCTCAAACCGTGGCATCTGCTCGCTCTGATGATCTGTGTGCTCCTGCCGACCGCGGCGGCGATCGCGGGCGGGGTCTGGGCGGTCCGTCGCTCACGCAACAGTCGATGAGCGACCCCACGCCGCAGGTCCTCCAGCTCTACTGCCGGGTGGAGGTGTCGGTCACCGACCCCGCCGCCCTGACCGCACACGCGGTGGCCCAGCTCCGCGCGGCCGACATCGACTGGTCGCGGGAGGAGGACGACCTGGCCTCGGCGGTCGCGGAACTGCGCGGCGACCCGGCCCGTGCCCTCGGCTCGGTGGCCGACATCAGCCGGATCCTCGACGACGTGCCGGGAGTGGAGTTCCGGGGCGGGGCGTGCCGGGCCGAGATCACCCGGCACGATGAGCCCGGGAGGGCGGCCGACCGGCCCTGACCGGGCGGGTGATCGCGCGGCCGACCGGAGGACCGGTACGTCGGCAGGCTAGCGTCGGGGCGTGAGCATCGGATCCCCACGCGTCCTGCCCGCCGACAGCGGCATCGCCGAGGCCGCCGCCGTCCTGCGCGACGGCGGGCTGGTGGCCTTCCCGACCGAGACCGTCTACGGCCTCGGCGCGAACGCCCTGGACGCCCGGGCCGCCGCCCGGATCTTCGAGGCCAAGGCCCGGCCCAGCTTCGACCCGCTGATCACCCACCTGGCCGACGCCGAGGACCTGGAGAAGCTCGCCGGGCCGGTGCCCCCGGCGGTGGCCGCGCTGGCCGAGCGGTTCTGGCCCGGGCCGCTCACGCTGATCGTGGACCGGCCCGCCGAGATTCCGCCGATCGTCACCTCGGGGCTGGACACCATGGCCGTCCGGGTGCCGGACGAGCCCTCCGCGCGGCCCTGATCCGGGCCGCCGGGGTGCCGGTGGCGGCGCCGAGCGCGAACCGCTTCGGGCAGCTCAGCCCGACCCGGGCCGAGCACGTGGTCAAGGGGCTCGGCGCGGCGGTGGACGTGGTGCTCGACGGCGGGCCGACCCGGTGCGGGATCGAGTCGACCATCGTCGACGCGCGCGGCGCGCAGCCGGTGGTACTGCGCCTCGGTGCGCTCGCCTTGGAGGAGCTGGTCGAGGCGGTCGGGCCGGTGAGCGTACGGCCGGGCAGTTCCGGGCAGCCGGTGGCGCCGGGGACGCTGGCCGCGCACTACGCGCCGCGTACCCCGTTGCGGTTGGTGGCGGGGGCGCAGCCGGCGCCGGCGGACGGCGGCCGGCGCGGTTTCCTGGCCTTCCGGGAGCGGCCGGCCGACGGGTACGCGGCGGTCGAGGTGCTCTCACCCGCCGGGGACGTGACCGAGGCCGCCGCCCGGCTCTTCGACGCCCTGCACCGGCTGGACGCGGCGGGGGTGACCGAGATCCTGGCCGAGGCGGCGCCCGACACCGGGGTGGGTCGCGCGATCAACGACCGGTTGCGCCGCGCCGCCGCCACCTGGAACCCGGCCGGCTGACGCTCGGATGCATGGTCCCGCGGACCGAGGGTACCGATTCAGTTATCAACCCCCGGAAAGCGAGGTGTCACCATGCCGACCGCACGCGACATCATGACCAACGACGTGACCTGCGTCCGTGAGCAGGACGACCTGCGGGCCGCCGCCAAGCGGATGGCCGAGCTGGGCGTCGGTTCGCTGCCGATCTGCGGCGACGACAACAAGCTGAAGGGCATGCTCACCGACCGCGACATCGTGGTGAAGGTTCTCGCGCAGGGCAAGGACCCGGCCAACGTGACCGCCGGCGAGCTGGCCCAGGGCGAGGCGGTGACCATCGGCGCCGACGACGACGCCGCGGAGATCCTGCGCACGATGGGCCAGCACAAGGTGCGCCGGCTGCCGGTGATCGACGGGCACGAGCTCGTCGGGATCGTGGCGGTGGCCGACGTGGCCCGGTCGCTGCCCGAGCGCCCGGTGGGCGACCTGATCGAGGCCATCTCCGAGCGCTCCTGATTGCGTCCCCTCATCGATCGCCGCCCTCCGGCTCCGCGCCGGACGGCGGCGATCGGTGTACGGAAACCGTCGCTCAGCCGGTCAGCGGCACGGTCTCGCCACGCAGGACAGTGCGCACCCCCGACACCAGCCCGCGCCGCTTCGCCTCCTCGACGAAGTGCCGCAGCGGCGACCGGAACACCGGGTAGTCGTCGTAGTGGATCGGCACGGTCAGCTTCGGCCGGATCAGCTCGACCAGGTCGGCGCCCTGCTTCGCGTCCATGGTGACCAGGATGCCGGCGATCCGGGTGCCGCCCAGGTGGATCAGCATCGCGTCGATGTCCGGGAACCGCTGCGGGATCTCGGCGAGCTGCGGGCGGCGCAGGGTGTCCCCGGTGACGTAGAGGCGGAACCGGCGCGTCCCGTCCCGGTCCAGGTCGATCATCGTGCCCATCACGTCGGGCAGCAGCCGGTCCAGCGCCCCCGGGCCGTGCTGACCGGGCAACGAGGTCAGCCGCAGGGTGCTGGACCCCCGGCTCAGCTCCCGGGACCGCCAGGTGGGCAGCCCCTCGGCCGCCCGGAATCCCCACTTGCGCAGCTTCCGCTCGGCCGCCTGGGTGGTGATGATCGGCAGTTCGCGGTCGAGCCCCTTGCGGGCCACCCGGTCGAAGTGGTCGCCGTGCAGGTGGGACAGGACCACCGCGTCCAGCGCGGGCAGTTCGGGGATGGTCAGCGCCGGCTCGGTGCTGCGGCGGGACCACAGACCCTTGCCCAGGTACGCCCGCTGGCCCCGGTGCAGGAAGTTCGGATCGGTCAACAGGGTGAAGCCCCCGATCCGGAGCACCGTCGTCGCGGTGCCGATGAACGTCACGTCCGGCTGGTCCGTCTCCACGCGTCCCACCTCCACCCCCGGCCGTACCCCGACCGGGCGCGGCCATGCGGACCGCCGCCCTACCGACCGGACGGCTCCGCCGCGGCGGGCTCGTCGCTGGCGCTCTCCTCGGCCGGCCCGTCCCCGGTCGACTCGTCGGCGGTCGAGCCGGTCGGTCCGTCGCCGGTCGGCGGGAACCGCTCGACCAGTCGGGTCAGCGCGCCGTTGGCGAAGGTGGCGCCGAGCGCCGAGCCGGCGGCGATGCCCCACCCGACCGGCCCGAGCGGGGTGCAGCCGAAGAACTGGCTCACCCCGGGCGTCTGCACCACGACGCCCAGCACGCCGAGGGAGACGGCGGTGGACGCGAGCACCATCGGGCTGTGCCGCCGGCCAGCACCGTCTGCCCGAGCTGGGTGCCGACCAGCGACACCAGCGCCACCGTGCCGGCCCGTTTGCGCCGTCCGGTGTACCGGGCGACCGTCCAGCCGGCGGTCGCGCCGAGGGTGGTGGCCGCCGCGCGCAGGCCGATCTCCCGGGTCATCGTCTCGCCGAGGGAGGTGTCCGGACCCTCGCGCAGCAGCCCGTCGGCGTGGTCGCGCCGGGCGGCCGGACCGCGATGGCCAGCGCCGGCGCCAGGTCGGTGAGCAGGTTGACCAGGAGCAACTGCCGCCCGGTCAACGCGGACCGGCCGGTCGCCGCGGCGGTCAGCACGCTGAACGCGATCTCGCCGAGGTTGCCGCCGACCAGGATGCTCAGCGCGTGGCGTACCGAGGACCACATCGCCCGCCCCTCGACCAGGGTGGCGATGATGGTTTCCAGCCGGTCGTCGGTGACCACCAGGTCGGCGGCGGCCCGCGCGGCGGGGGTGCCCCGCTGGCCGAGGGCGATGCCCACGTCGGCCAGCCGGATCGCTGGCGCGTCGTTGGCGCCGTCGCCGGTCATCGCCACGGTGCGGCCGCACTTCTGCAACGCCTGGATGATCCGCACCTTGTGGGTGGGGGTGCAGCGGGCGACCACGTCGGTGCGGGCCAGCCGCTCGCCGAGCGCGTCGTCGTCGAGCTGGTCCAGCTCGGTGGCGGTCACCACCCGCTGCGCGTCGTGGCCGTCGCTGATGATCGAGGCGATCGCCTCGGCGGTGGCCGGATGGTCACCGGTGATCATGATGGTGTGCACGCCGGCCTGCCGGATCCGGCGCACGGCCGGGGCGGCACTCTCGCGCACCCCGTCGGCGAGGGCGAGGAAACCGACGAAGACCAGGTCAGCCACCTGGTCGTCGGTGACCGTCTCGGCGGCCACCCGGCACTCGGCGACGGCGAGGATGCGGTGCCCGGCCCGGGCCCGGTCGGCGAGCATCGCGTGCAGCCCGGCCCGTCCGTCGTCGTCCAGGTGCTCGTCCCGGCCACCCGGGCTACGCCAGGCGCTGCACCGGGGCAGCACCGTCTCCGGCGCTCCCTTGACGCTGAGCAGCAGTCGGTCACCGGTCCGCCCGACGGTGGCGTGATAGCCGCGGGACGGCTCGAAGGGCAGCCCGCCGACCGCCGCCCAGCCGTCCGCGCCGACCTGCTCCACCACCCCGGCGTCCCGGGCGCCGCGCCGGACCGCCCGATCGGTGTGCTGGGGCAGCTCGTCCGGGTCGTCGGCGGCCGGGGTGGCCCGCAGCGCGGCGGCGAGGGTCCGTCGCAGCCCGTCGTCGAGCCGGTCCACCGGGGCGTACCGGCCGTCGTCGCCGACGCCGGCGAGCCGCAGGCTCCCCTCGGTCAGGGTGCCGGTCTTGTCGAAGCAGAGCACGTCGACCCGGCCCAGCGCCTCGATGGTGCGCGGGTTGCGGACCAGCGCGCCGTGCTCGGCCAGCCGGCGGGCCGCGGCCAGCTGGGCGGCGCTGACCAGGAACGGCAGCCCCTCCGGCACCGAGGCCACGGCCAGGTTCGCGGCGGTCGCCGCCGTCGCCGCCAGGGGTACGCCCCGCAGCAGTCCCGCCCCGGCCACCGCGATCGCCGATCCGGCCGCCAGCGGGAGCGCCGCGCTGGTCAGCTTGCCGAGCCGGGCCTCCACTCCGCTGGCCGGCGGTGCCTGCCCGGCCAACGCGAGGCTGCGGCCGGACTCGGTCTCGGCGCCGTCGCCACCACCACGGCGGTGCCGTGTCCGGCGGCCACGGTGGTGCCCTCGTAGAGCATCGAGTGGCGGTCCGCCACGGCGGCGGCGACCACCGGCTCGACGGTCTTGCCGACCGGCAGCGACTCCCCCGGTCAGCGACGACTCGTCCGCGGTGCCTGCCCGGCCAACGCGAGGCTGCGGCCGGACTCGGTCTCGGCGCCGTCGCCACCACCACGGCGGTGCCGTGTCCGGCGGCCACGGTGGTGCC
>NZ_JAEVHN010000074.1:0-16800 GCF_016803375.1 Micromonospora sp. 4G55 | reverse complement strand
GCGTGGGGATCCGTCCGTCGCCCGGGTCCGAGCCCCTGACGTCGGCAGCAGTCACCCCTGAGCCCCACTCGTCGTGTCGACACCCACGGTCCAGCGGAACGGCGGGTATGTTCCGATCTCTGCGCCCCAGTCCGGCTCGGGGTGGCCACGGTCGGCGAGAGCGGCGGCAGCGGCGACCCGGGTCGGCCGGCGGCCTCGGACGACCACGCCGGAGCCCGCGCGGCACTCGGCGTGGGGATCCGTCCGTCGCCCGGGTCCGAGCCCCTGACGTCGGCAGCAGTCACCCCTGAGCCCCACTCGTCGTGTCGACACCCACGGTCCAGCGGAAACGGCGGGTATGTTCCGATCTCTGCGCCCCACCCTACGCCGGTGCGCCGGTACCGCCACCCCACGAGCGGGCGCGACCCCGCCTCCGCACCGGCGGGCGGAGCCGGACGCAGGTTGTTACGATCCCGCGAAAGCACCTGCCCGACCGGCAGCCCTTGCGGAGAGGCGTGATCGAGTGGCCCAGGGGAGGAAACCCGAGGCCACCCCGCTGAGCACGGCCGTCGACCACTCCGACCCGGCGGCTCCCGTCATCTCGGTCGGCGGCGACCTCGCCTTCACCACGTCGGGGCCGTTGCGCGCCGAGGTCGACCGGGCCCTCGCCGAGCGTCCCCCGGTCCTCGTGCTGGACTTCGCCGACCTGCTCTTCATCGACAGCACCGGGCTGTCCGTGATCGTCCACGCCTGGCGCGAGGGGCAGCAGGTCGGCACGGCCCTGCGGCTGCGCGCCACCCCGCGTTTCCTGGACACCATCCTCGACATGACCGGCGTCACCGGTCTGCTGGCCCGACCGCTGCCCACCGCCCGGACCGAGGCCGCCGCGGCCGAGCTGCCCAGCCGGGGCGCCTCCGCCTGAGCCCCGGCGTTTCCCGGTCGCAGGAAGCTGGGAACATGGGTGCATGCCCAGTCAGCTGTTGTCCATCGAGGTGACCCGGCTCGACGCCGGGGGCGCCCGGCTACGGCTGACCGGTGACCTGGACTTCGACAGCGCGCCGGAGCTGATCGCCGCGGCCGCCCAGGTCCGCGCCGACGGCCACCGGGAGCTGCTGATCGACGTCGCCGGCGTCGCCCTCTGCGACTCCTCCGGGCTCAGCGCCTTCGTGATGATCGGCCGCGGCGGGGCCGGGCCGGTCCGGCTGACCGGCGTCAACCCGCAGCTTCAGCACCTGCTGGACCGCACCGGGCTCGCCGACGTGCTGGCGGTGGAGCACCCGCCCGCCGTCGGCGACGAGGTGCGCGAGGCGGGCTGAGGGAGCGTTCCCAGGGTCGGGGTGGCCCCCGACCTGGGACCAGGGGTCGGGGGCCGGGAGGATGGTCTACGTGGCCACGGCCGGTTGCAGGCGCGGCCCGTCCGCGCGCAGGTCGGTCGGGGACGGTGACTCGGCGTCCTCCGGCAGACCGGAATCGGGCGTCTGGAACAGGTACCGGACGAAGTCCGCACCGGCCTCGTTGACGTCCGACCCGGGCCACTGGCCGGCGCAGTCCATGCCCACCACCTCGCGGCCGGAACCGTCGGTCTCCTCGACCAGTGCCCACAGGCTCACCGGGTAGCACCGGGTGGCCTCCGGGCCGACCTGCCACCGGGAGTACCAGCCGGGTCGGGCGGGGACGATCTCGACGATCCTCTTCATGACGACCTTCCCTTCCGCGTTCCTCGGAAGATTTCCGGTCCGCCCCGATCGTGCGGCCGGGGCGGGTGAGCGTCCCTCACCCCCGGCGAGTGAACCCGCGACCGGGCTCGGCCCGTTACCTTCCGCCGGGCGGTGGGAACGCGACGGCGGACGAGGCGAACCCCGACAGGAGCGAGGTGCCACCATGCGCAAGCAGATGGAGGGCGACAACCAGCGCCGCCGGGCCCTGGCCCGCGACGCGCGTCGGCAGGGTCGACAGGCGAGCGAGACCGGCACCAGCCTGAGCGCGTCGAAGCAGATCACCAGCCTGGACCGGGGTCGACGGTCCGGTCCCCCGCCGGCCGGCCGGCACAAGCCGGACAGCACCCGGGGCGGGCCGGCGCCGCCGCCGATGGCGGTGGCGACCGCGACCCGGCCCCTGCCCGACTCCGGGCAGGGCAGTCGCGTGCAGCCGATGGGCTACCGCGAACTGGTCGACGAGGTCAGCCGGCGCGCGGGGGTGGACTTCCGCACCGCCAAGGTGGGTGCCGAGGCTACGGTGCTGGCGCTGGCCTGGGCGCTGGACGAGGCCGAGCGGGAACGGCTGCTCGAGGCCGTCCCGGTGAAGTTGCACGACGTGGTGCCGGTGGACGGCATCGAACGGCACCAGGACTTGCCGGGCTTCCTGGCCGAGGTGGGCCGGATCAGCGGGCGCACCCCGGAGCAGGCCCGCTACCAGGCGGAGGCGACCCTGGCCGCGCTGGCCGACCACGACGGCGACCTGATCGAGTCGCTCGACGTGCCGGACGGGCTGCGTGACCTGCTCACGCCGCCGGAACCGGGCGGTGGCCTGGTCGGCGCGCGCCGCGCCGCCGCCCCGCTGACCGAGGCGGAGCTGCGGGACGCCCTGGGCGACCTGCCGTACTGGTCCAGTGACCGCCAGTCGCTGGTGCGGACCATCGAGCTGCCCCCGGGCAACCTGGACCGGGTGCTCGACCTGCTCGACCAGCTCCGCGTGGACACCGGCCGCGGACCGCAGATCGGTCGCCCCGATCCGGACAACGCGGTGCTGACCGTCCGCAGCCGTAACGCCGACGCGGTGACCGCCGCCGACGTGGACCTGGCCCACCAGATCGACGACGCGATCGAGGACGCCGGCGCGGGCATCACCGCCGACTGAGCCGGCCGGCGGCCGGCCGTGGGCGCCACGCCCACCGGCCCGCCGCCGTGCCAGCCTGGCGACGCGCGGTCGTCCATGATCGGGTAGCAAAAACCGACACGACACCCGTCGCGAGTGACGGAAAACCGCACCCGATCATGGAACACCCCACCACCGAAGCTAGCGTGCCGGCATGGACAGCGGAGCAAACGACCGGCTGGAGCTGGTCGTCGACCCGGCGCGCCGGACCGGGCGCACGCTGCTCGCCGGGGGCGTCGCCCAGTCGTACGTGGACGTCGCCGACCCCCGCCACCTGCACTTCGAGTACGTCCGGCGGATGGCGACCCTGGTCGACCTGGCCGCGCCGCCGGCGCTGCCCCGTGCCGTCCTGCACCTGGGCGGCGGCGCGCTGACCCTGCCTCGGTACTTGGCGGCCACCCGCCCCGGGTCCGCGCAACGGGTCGTCGAACGCGACGCCGCGGTGGTCCGGCTGGTGGCCGAGGAGCTGCCGCCGGTCCCGGAGGTGGTGGTCGAGGTCGCCGACGCGCGGGACGCGGTCACCGCGTCGCCGGCCGGCGCGTACGACCTGGTGCTGGCCGACATCTACCGGGCGGCCCGGATGCCCGGGCACGTGGCCGGCGTCGAGTTCGTCGCCGAGGTCGCCCGGACGCTGCGTCCCGACGGCGTCTACCTGGTCAACGTCACGGATCTGCCCCCACTGGTCTTCACCCGGGTGCAGGTGGCCACCCTGCGTGCGATCTTCGCCGACGTCTGCCTGGTCGCCGACCGACGGATGCTGCGCGGCCGCCGGTACGGCAACGTGGTGCTGGCCGCCGCGCACCGCCCCGGTCGGCTTCCGATGCGCCGGCTCGCCACCCGGGTGGCCGCCGACCCGGTGCCCGGCGGGGTGCTGTACGGGCCGGATCTCGACGCGTTCGTCGGCGGGGCCCGCCCGGCCACCGACGCCACCCTCGGGGTGGCCTGACCCCTCGAACCGCTTCCGCACCACGGTGGCAGCGAGCCGGGGGTCGGGTTTCCCGGCCGCCGGCCCGGGTAGCCGCGCCGGATGAGCACCGCCGATGACCGGTCCACCGCCCGCAGCTCACTGATCGTCATCGGCCTGGTGCTGGCCACGGCGCTCGGCCTGGCGCTGCTGTGGGCCACCCGACGGATCCTCGTCTGGATCCTGATCGCCGCCTTCTTCGCGGTGGCGCTCGCCCCGCTGGTCGACCTCCTGCAACGGCGGCTGGTGCGGCGCCGGGCGCTGGCCACGCTGCTGGTCTTCCTCGCCGCCTTCGTCCTGCTGGCCGGGGTGGCCGCGCTGATCCTGGTGCCACTGCTGGACGAGCTGGGCCGCTTCGTCGACCGGGCCCCGGAGCTGCTGCGCGACGCCCGAGCCGGGCGCGGCCCCCTCGGCCAGTTCCTGGAACGCGTCGGGCTGCTCGGGTACGCCCGGCAGCACTCCGACCAGATCCAGCAGTACGGCGGGCGGCTGCGCCAGCCGGCGGTCGGACTGGTCCGGGGCGTGGCGGAGACCGTCGCCGGCCTGCTGACGATCATCGTGCTGGCGTACCTGATGGTCCTTGAGGCGCCGCGGATCAGCACAGCGTGCTCGGCCTGGTCGGGGACGGCCCGGCGCGGCGGCTGCACCGGATCGGGCGGGAGAGTTCACGCACCATCACCGGCTACCTCAGCGGGAACCTGCTGATCAGCGTGATCTGCGGCGTCCTGACGTACCTCGTGCTGCTCCTCACCGGGGTGCCGTTCGCCGCGGTGATCGCGCTGCTGGTCGCGGTCGCGGACCTGATTCCGTTGGTCGGGGCGACCCTGGGCGCGATCGTCGCGGCGGGGGCCGCGTTCCTGCACTCCCCCACCGCGGGGGTGGTGGTGCTGGTCTTCTTCGTCGTCTACCAGCAGGTGGAGAACCACCTGCTGCAACCGGTCATCCTCGCCCGGGCGGTCCACCTGAACCCGCTGACCGTGCTGGTCAGCGTGCTGCTCGCCGCAGAGCTGGCCGGGCTGGTGGGTGCGCTGCTAGCCATCCCGGCGGCCGGGATCGGGCAGATCCTGCTGCGGGAGTTCGTCCCCACCGGCGACCGCGAGCTGCCCGCTCCAACCGACCCGCGGGCCGGCCCGGCGACCGCTGAGGTCGGCCGGGCGGGGCGGGTCACCGGCGGACCGGCACCTCGGGCGACGAGCTCTCCAGCGGTACGGCGTGCGCCGGCACAGCCGAGCTGGGTGGCCGAGCGGGGCAGCGCGGCGTCGAGCACCCAGTCCGCCCCGACCCGCGTCCGGTTGCCGGGCATTGCCAGCAGGTGGTAGCCGCGGGTGACCGCCTTGGCCGGCAGCCCGGCCAGGGACACCTGCAGCGGGTTCGCCGCGGCATCCTTGCCACCCAGGTCGACCACCCAGCCGAGGTCGCGGTGCTTGTACGGCTTGCGCCTGCCGTGCCCGTACGAGGCGGCGATGTTCAGCGCGGCGAGCTTGCCCTGCCGCTGCGCGTGCTGCGCGGTCATCGCGCAGATCTGCCCCGGCCGGGTCAGGTCCGGCACGGCGGCGGCGTCGCCGCAGGCGTACACCTCGGGGAAGCCGGGGACGTTGAGATACTCGTCGACCACGAGCCGGCCCCGCTCGGTGCGCAGCCCCAGCTCGGCGACGAACGGGTCGGGGCGTACTCCGACGCACCAGACCAGCGTGCACGTCGGCACGTACTCGCCGTCGGTGAGCTTCACCCCGTCGGCGGTGGCCTCGGCGACCGAGGTGCCCATCCGCACGTCGACGCCGCGCCGGCGCAGCACCCGGTCGGCGGTGTCGGACATCCGCTTGTCCAACTCTGGCAGCACCCGGGCCGCCACATCGAGCAGCATCCAGCGGGGCCGGACGTTGAGCCGGGGCCGCTGGCGGCGCAGCGCGTCGGTGAAGAGCTGCCCGTGGGCGGCCACCTCCGTGCCGGTGTAGCCGGCGCCGACCACCACGAACGTCGACCGGGCCCGCTGTTCGGCCGGGTCCTCGGCCTGCTCGGCCAGCTCGAGCTGGCGGATCACGTGGTCGTGCAGGTAGACCGCCTCGGGCAGGCCGCGGAAGCCGTGCGCGTACTCGGTCACCCCGGGGATCGGCAGCAGCTTGTTGACGCTGCCCACGGCGAGCACCAGCCGGTCGTACGCGATCTTGTTCTGGTCGCCCTCCGGCTGGGTGAAACCCACCCAGCGGTTCTGCAGGTCGACCCGGTCGGCCTCGCCGACGACGACCCGCACGCCGTCGAGGGTGCCGGTCAGCGGCACCGAGATCCGCCTCGGCTCCACGACCCCGGCCGCCACCTCGGGCAGCAGAGGCAGGTAGAGGAAGTAGTCGGTGGAGTTGAGCAGCACGATCTCGGCCCGGTTGCGCGCGATCCGGCTCAGCGTCTTCGCCGCGTGGTAACCGGCGAACCCGGCCCCCACGATCACCACACGAGGTTTCGTCATGCCCGCTCCCGTTCCCGTCGACCCGCCCGACAAACGTGGCCCCGGTCGTCAGCCCGCCTCCAGCCGTACGTGTCCGGTCCGGCCGACCGCCTCGATCTCCCAGCGGCGCCCGAAGGCGCGCACCCGCTCGGCGGTCATCCGGCCGAACTCCTCCGGAATGTCCGGGTCGATGACGAGCCGGCCGTCGACCGGGTTGAGGTTCAGCATCGCCCGGAGCAGCGCCAGTGGGGCGCCGGCGGCCCACGCCTGCGGACTGCACGCCGTGGGATAGGGCACCGCGAACATCATCAGGTCGCGGGCGTAGCCGCTCAACGCCTCCGGGAGCCGGTAGCCGAACTGCTCGGCCGCCTCGAACATGGCCAGGCTGATCTGGTTCGCCTCGGCGCGGAAGCCGTACCGGACCATGCCCAGCGCGGCGAGGGAGTTGTCGTGCGGCCAGACGGTGCCGAGGTGGTAGCCGAGGGCGTTGTAGCTGCGCTCTTCGTTGGACAGCGTCCGGATCCCCCAGCCCGAGAACATCTCCGGCGACATGAGCTGGCGCACCACCTGCTCGGCCCGCTCCGGCAAGACGATGCCGCTCCACAGCAGGTGACCCATGTTCGATGTCTTCGCGTTGATCTGGTTCTTGTCGCCATCGAGACCGACCGCGTAGTAGCCGCCCCGCTCGCTGATCCAGAAGTCCCGGTTGAACCGCTCGTACAGGGCGGCGGCGTCGGCGCGCAGCCGCTGGGCCAGCGCCGGGTCGGCGAGCGGGCCGTCGGCCAGCTCGGCCAGCCGCAGCTTGGCGTCGTAGGTGTAGCCCTGCAGGTCGGAGGTGGCGATCGGCAGCACCGGGATCCGGCCGTCGGCGAAGCACACGCCGTCGGGCGAGTCCCGCCAGCACTGGTTGCCCAGCCCCTCCGGCGACCTGGTGGCGTACTCGACGTAGCCGTCGCCGTCCCGGTCGCCGTAGGAGTCGATCCAGTGCAACGCGGCCAGCGCATTGTCCCGAAGGTACCGCACGGTGTTGTCGTCGCGGGTCCACCGCCAGTACTCGCTGAGCAGGATCAGCCACAGCTGGGTGGCGTCGGCCGTGCCGTAGTTCGGGTTGTACGGTTTGACGCCGGTGCGGGTCAACTCGCCGCTGCGGAACTCGTGCAGGATCTTCCCCGGCTCCTCGTCGGTGAAGTCGTCGCACCGGGTGCCCTGCAGCCGAGCCAGCGCGAGCACCGCACCGCGGGCCAGCATCGGGCCGGCGACCAGGGTCTGGTAGGCGGTGATCAGCGTGTCGCGCCCGAAGACGCTGAGGAACCAGGGCAGGCCGGCGCCGGGCAACATCACCCGCTGGCCCTTGATCTCGAGATCCAGTCGCAGCGCCCCGAGATCGTCGCGCGACTGCCTGAGGACCCGTTCCAGCACCAGGTTGTCACTGCGCGTCAGGGCACGATCGCTCAGCCAGCGGCGCAGCGGGTCGTCCACCCGGCCGTGGATCACCTCGGAGATGTCGCCCTTGACCGGTTCCACCACCCCCAGGCCGGGCGGCAACGGGACGTGCAGATCGAGTTGCCAGATCTGACGGGGCGCCAGGTCGAGCTCCCACACCAGGTCGTCGCCCTCGATTCGGTTGGCCGGGGGCGAGGTCCGGACGGACGTCTGTGCGGTGAAGTCCCCGTTGGCGTAGGAGAAGGTCAGCGCCGTGCCGCCGGAGTTGTGGGTCCGGGAGATCTGCTCGGAGCGGTCCCGGACCCCGGACTTCACCTCGAACAGGTCGGCGAAGTCGGCCGCGACGGCGAGCCGGATCTCCAGCCGCACCGGCTCGGTGCGGAACGAGACCAGCTCGATACGTTCCCGGAAGCCGTCGCCGATGTAGCGCATCCGCCGCACGCCCAGACTGTCCGGAGGCAGGCCGGGCAACTCCGGATTGGTCAGCACGAACTGCGCTGAATAGTGCTGCAGGGTCTGCGACCGGAGCACCAACATCCGGCCGCCGTTGATGGTCAGAACCCATCCGCTCAGCAGCCGGGTGTCCAGGTGCACCAGGCCGCCGATGCTGCCCGGCGGCACGTCTCCCGCCTGATCGGTGTACATGAAGGTGGGACCGCTGAGCACGGCGATCGAATCCGGGCCGAGTTCGGGCGGCGCGGCCCGTTGGTCGCCACTCTCCCGTGCCGTAAGCAGGCCCGGTGTCGGGTCGGCGGGTGTGGGACGCACAGCTGCCATGGGCCCACCCTAGGAACGGCGCTCACCACCCGACCTCATCCGCTCCGGGTGATTTTCCTCGATCCACCATCTTGGATATGGACAGATCCCCCAACCGGTGGTGAGGATGCCGTCATGGGAGCACACGAGAGCACCGGCGACCGGCCCACGAGGTCCACCCGCCGCACCTTCCTGTCCGCCTCCGCCGTCGCGACCGCCGCCACCGTCGCCGTACCGCTGACCGCCGGGCCGACCCCGGCGCAGGCCGCGCCGCCCCCCCGGCCCTGGCCACCCGATTCGACCCCAGAACCCGGACCGCGAGCTGCGCGCCCTGCTGCGGGAGGTGGACCGGGACCGGATCGAGGCCATCGTCCGCCGGCTCGCCGCCTTCGGCACCCGGCACACCCTCTCTGACCAGGACGACCCGGTCCGGGGCATCGGGGCCGCCCGGGACTGGATCTTCGAGCAGCTCTCCGGGTACGCCGCCGCCTCCGGCGGCCGGATGACCGTGGAACTCCAGTCCTACGTGCAGGAGCCGGCCTCGCGCATCCCGGTCGCCACCCGGATCACCAACGTGGTCGCCACCCTGCGGGGCGACGTCAGCCCGAATCGGGTGTACGTCGTCACCGGTCACTACGACTCGCGCGCGACCGACGTCATGGACGCGGTCAGCGACGCCCCGGGCGCGGACGACGACGCCTCCGGCGTGGCGGTGCTGATGGAGCTGGCCCGGGTGCTGGCCACCCGGCGCAGCGAGGCGACCATCGTCCTCGCCGCCGTCGCCGGCGAGGAGCAGGGGCTGTACGGCTCGGCGTACCTGGCGAAGCAGCTCAAGGCCGCCGGCGTGGACGTGCAGGGGATGTTCAGCAACGACATCGTCGGGTCCAGCACGGCCGACGACGGCACCCGCGACCCGCGCGCCGTCCGGCTCTTCGCCGAAGGGGTGCCGACCGCGGAGACTCCGGCGGAGGCGAGCACCCGGCAGTCGGTCGGCGGGGAGAACGACTCCCCGTCGCGCCAGCTCGCCCGGTTCGTCAGCGACGTCGCCGAGAACGGCGCCACCGGGATGCGGGTGCGGGTGATCTACCGGCGGGACCGCTACCTGCGCGGCAGCGACCACATCTCGTTCCTGCGCGAGGGCTGGCCGGCCGGCCGGTTCACCGAGCCCAACGAGGACTTCGCCCACCAGCACCAGGACGTCCGGGTGGTCGACGGGATGCAGTACGGGGACCTGCCGGAGTTCTGCGACTTCGACTACATCACCCGGGTCGCCCTGGTCAACGGCGCGACGCTCTGGTCGCTCGCGCAGGCGCCGGGCACCCCGAAGGGCGCCACCGTCGTGACGACCAACCTCACCAACGACACCACGCTGCGCTGGCGGCGCGGCGACGAGCCGGACCTGGCCGGGTACGAGGTGGTGTGGCGGGAGACCACCGCCGCCGAGTGGCAGCGGGTGATCCCGGTCGGCGACGTCACCGAGGTGACCGTCGACCTGTCCAAGGACAACGTCTTCTTCGGCGTGCGGGCCGTCGACCGGGACGGCCACCGCAGCCCGGTGGCGTTCCCCCGGCCGGGAAGCTGACCGGTTCGGTAGCGCTTCGCGGGGTCGGCGTTCGGCGCGCGGCCCCGCGCCCGTCGCGTCACCGCGGTGGCAACCTCCCGACATCGGTGACGCTGCGTTCACGATCCGACTGCGCCGCGCGACCGCGCCGCCCACCCTGATCCTCGTTCGACCACCATCGATCGGAGGAGCAGATGAGATTCCGCCGTGCCGTCGCCGTCGCGCTGGCCGCCCTGTCGGCGGCCGTGGGGCTCGCACCGCCCGCGCCCGCCGCCGCGGCCACCGCGGACCGGTGGGGCTTCGCGTACGTCGGGGACCCGACCGTGCCCGCCTGGACCACCCTGGACACCACCCGCCAGTGGGGCAGCTGGAAGAGCGCCTTCCCCGCCTCGTGGGCGCAGGGCGCCAAGCTCGCGCCCGGCCGCTTCCTGGTGCGCTTCCCGCAGGTCGGCGCCGGGTCCCGGGGCGTGCCACACGTGACGCCGGTGAACCGGACCCGGCACTACTGCGAGGTGGTGCGCTGGTACCAGTCGGGCACCGACGAGATCGTCGACGTGCAGTGCCACAAGCCGGGCGGCACGCGTGACGACAGCTCGTTCACCGTGCTCTGGACCACCAGCTCCGGGGTGTTGCCGGCCGGCACCGCGCACGCGTACCTGCAGGGCGGGGTGAGCGGCGTGGTCCAGTCGTACAACTCCACCGGCGCGGGGGTCTCGCTGGCCCCGTTCGGGGTCGGGCAGTGGTCGGTGAAGCTGCCGGGCGTCGGGCTGGCCGGGGTGCTCGCCGGCAACGTGCAGGTCACCGCGATCCAGCCGAACGCCGGGCCACGCCGGTGCAAGGTCTACCGGTGCGCGCCCGCCGGCACGGACGTGGTCGTGTACGTGCTCTGCTTCGACCAGGCGGGCGCGCCGGTCGACACCGACTTCGCGCTGTCGTACCACCGGGGCCGGTCGGTGATCGGGTCGCTCGCCTCGCCGAAGTACTTCGGGCACCTGGCCAGCGCCGCCGGTGGCCCGACCAACGACAACTCCATCCTCGGCGTGGGCGCCAACACCATCGCCCCGCTCGCGCCGGCGGGCCGCTACCTGGTCACCTTCAAGCAGCTCGGGCAGAAGGAGACGCACGCGCAGGTGACCGCGCAGGGCGGCGGCTCGCACTACTGCCACCTGACCCAGCCCTGGTCGTACGCCCTGGACGCGCCGGTCGACGTGATCTGCTTCGACAACGCCGGGGTGCCGACCCCGCACGACGTGCTGGTCGCCTTCACCTCGCGGATCTGAGCGCGGCTCACCGGTGCCCGCCGCCCACGGCGGGTACCGGTCAGGCCGGGGCGGTGACCGCCCAGCGCTCGTGGTCGCGCCACGCCCCGTCGATGAAGAGGTAGTCCGGCGAGAAGCCCTCCAGCCGGAAGCCCAGCCTGCGGGCCACCCGCCGGGACGGCTCGTTGCCCGGCTGGATGTTCGCCTCGACCCGGTGCAGGCCCAACGTGTCGAAGGCGTGCGCCAGCACCAGCCCGATGCCGGCCGAGGCGTGCCCGGTCCCGCTGTAGGGCAGGAACGCGGCGTAGCCCATGAAGCCGCCGGGCAGCGGACCCATGATGATGCCGCTGATGTTGACGTAGCCGGCGATACCGCCGCTAGGGCGGTCGCAGATGAGGAAGCGCTGCTGGTCGCGACGGCGCGCCTTGGCCAGGTACGCGGCGAACTTCTCGGCGGTGTCGGGGGCGGTCAGCCAGGGGTGGTGCAGGTCGCGGCTGCGGCGGGCGGCGGCGACGAACTCGGCCTCGTCGGCGGGACGCGGGCGTCGGATGCCGACCGGGCCGGCGCTGCGCAGGTATCTCACGCGCGACCACTCTGGTCCCGACGGTGGGCCTTGTCCAACCGGAATCCGGGGTCGCGAGCGGGACGTACCGGCCCGTCGGGTGGGCCGGACCACCGACGATCGGAGGCTGATCATGGGTACGGCTGCTCTCGGCACGATGCTGGCCTCCGCTTCGTCGCGGGCGACCCGGCTCGCCTGACCCCCGGTCCGTCCCGGGGTCCCGCACCCCGCCTCGCCCGTCGCGAAGCGATGAGGTGACCCGCCGTCCGCGCGGGTCCTTCGTCCTGGCGTGACCACGCCACCACATCGCTTCCGAGGGAGTCCTCGTGTTTCCGCAGTTCCCGTGCGGGCGCCTCCGCGTGCCCGCACGTCGTCACCTGCCCGGGCGGTCCCGATGACCGGCGTCAGCACACCGGCTCGGCCCGGACTTCGCCCGACTCTGGACCGCCAACGCCGTCTCCAACCTCGGCGACGGGATGACCATGATCGCCGGTCCGCTCCTGGTCGCCTCGATCAGCGACGACCCGGCGGCGGTCGCCGCGGCGGCGCTCGCCCCGCAGCTGCCCTGGTTGCTCTTCGCCCTGGTCAGCGGGGCGCTGGGGACCGCCTCGACCGGCGCCGGCTGGTCGTCACGGTCAACCTGGCCCGGGGCGCGGTGCTCGCCGCGCTGGCCGTCGCGGTCCTCGCCGGGGCGGCCACCGTCCCGCTGATCTGCCTGGCGTTCTTCCTGACCGGGGTCGGCGAGACCCTGGCCGACACCGCCTCCGGGGCGCTGCTGCCCTCGGGTGTGCACGCGATGGTCTGGGGCGTGCTGGTGGTGTCGCTGCGCCAGCGCCTGGTCCCGGGCCGGCTGGGCGGCCGGGTGAACAGCGTCTACGCACTGGCCGACCTGGGCGGGGCCGCCGTCGGCACCGCGCTGGGCGGGCTGCTCGCCCAGACCACCGGGGCGATCACCGCACCGTTGTGGGCGGCGGCCGCGGCGCTGGCCGTGCTCACCCTCGCCGTCTGGCGACGGCTGGCCGCCGCCGGTTCACCGAACCGGGGCCCGACCGCCGTCGCACGGCGGCCGGGCCCCGGGCTCAACCGACCGTGACGTCCTGGAACTCGGCCAGCGCATCGAAGACGTTCACCCCGAGCCGGCCGGCGACGTACGTGCCGTCGGTGACGTCGATGACCGGGCCGGTGCCGGCGTCGAGCCAGACCTGGATGCGGGGACCCGTGGCGACGACCCGCAGCCGGTAGGTCCGGCCGGCAACGATCGCGGTGGGGTGCACCGCGAGGTCGCGACCGGGCCGCCAGAGCTTGACCAGGCCGTCGGTGTCGATGTTGACGGTGTAGTGGCTGGTGCCGTCGGCGCTGGCCCGGAAGGTCAGTCCGGCGGCGCGCCCGCTGAGCACCCGCACGTCACCGGAGTAGGTGAGGTCGCCGGCGGTGCGTTCGCTGAGCCGGAAGCCGTTGTCCATCCGCCGCCCGCGCAGGCCGCCGGTCGGCACCGTCCACTCCCCGCTCGCCGGGTTCCAGCGCTGGGCGAGGTTGGTGCGGAAACCCGCGGCGTTCCGCTGGGCGTTCTGCACCACCGCCGTACCGGCGAAGACGTTCACCCCGAGGTATCCGCCGGTGTGGGTCGCGTCGATCGCGTCGATCACCGGCGTCGCGCCGTGGTCCAGCCAGACCTTGATGCTGGCGCCGCTGGTCACCACCTTCAGGTGGTAGGTCCGACCCCGGCTGATCGGCGTGGCGTGCACGGCGATGTCCCGACCCGGTCGCCAGAGCTTCACCAGCCCGGCCGCGTCCACGTTGGCGGTGTAGTGGGCGGTGTAGTGGGCGCTGCCGTCGGCGCTGGCCCGGAAGGTGATCCCGGCCGCCGCCGCGGTCTCCAACCTCAGGTCGGCCTCGTAGCTGAGGTCCGCGCCGGTGCTGTCGCTGAGGTAGAAGCCGTCCCCGGCCGCGTCGCCGCGCTTGCCGCCGGTCACGTCGGTCCAGGTGCCACCGACGGCCCGCCACGGGCCGGCCAGGTTCGACTCCAGGGTGGACTCGCCCCGCCCCCAGGTGGAGCCGATCCGGTGCAGGTGCAGCGACACCACCCGGACGGCACCGCCCTCGGCGAAGAGCCGGATCCCCCGGCTGGTCGGGGCGGAGTCGAAGGCGACGTTGTCGGTCCAGGACAGCCGGCCGTCGTTGCCGAAGATCTCCAGCTGCCCCCGGTCGACCAGGATGCACATCCTGACCCGTCCGCCGACCGGGGCGAGCGGCGCCCCGTAGAGGGTCTGGGCGGGGCGGTCGTAGGTGACGCGCCGATCGTACGTGCCGTCGGCGCGGGCGTGCAGGTCGAAGCCGAAGCGGGTGGCGGTGGCCGAGGCGGTGTCGAACTCGGCGACCAGTTCGTAGGTGTCGGCGCTGGTCCCGGCGAGCGGGTCGGTGGCCGGGTCGGGCGCGACCGTCCGCTCCGACCAGCTCTGGCTGCCGGTACGCAGCGAGGCCAGTTCGGCGACCGGGAAGCGGGTCAGCCCGACCCCCTCCGGGTAGGTGCGCAGGCCGAGCTGCACCGGGACGGTCGCGTTGCCGGTCCAGCCGCCGCCGGTGTTGCCCGGTTGCCAGGCCATCTGCACCACCCGGCCGCCGGGCATGTTCTCGAAGGTGAGTCCGGCGTAGAAGGTGCCGAAGTAGCTGTTGTGTCCCTGGTCCATCCGCTGCGGGGTGGGCTGGTCGGCGGTGAAGCTGACGCCGTCGAAGGAGCCGACGACGTACTCTCCGCTGGCGTCGGTGAGCACCCACTTCGTCGGACCGGTGCCGTCCAGCGGCAGGGCGAACAGGTCGGGGCATTCGAGCAGCCAGTCGGCGGCGTACCGGCTGCGGAAGGTCCAGTCACGCAGGTTGGGTGAGGTGTAGAGCAACGCGGCGTTGCCGCCGTTGTCGGACCAGACCACCATCACCCAGCGGCTGGTGGGGGCGTGCCAGAAGACCTTCGGATCCCGGCTATTCGCCGGCATGCTGATGACCTTGCGCCCTCCGTCGTGGTTCTGGAAGGTCCGGCCGCCGTCGTTGCTGTAGGCGACGCTGACCCCGTTGGTGCCGGTGAAGACCACGATCGGGGCGTCGGGCCCGGTGGCGAACCCGGAGGTGTTGGCGCTGTCCACCACTCCCCCGCCGGACCAGAGGTCCCCGGGGTGCACGCCGGGTTCCAGCGCGATCGGCTGCTGCGTCCAGTGCACCAGGTCCGGGCTGGTGGCGTGCCCCCAGTGCATGGTGTCCCAACCGAGCCCGTGCGGGTTGTGCTGGAAGAACAGGTGGTAGAGCCCGTTGTGGTAGAGCGGGGCGTTGACGTCGTTCATCCACCCCGCCCGCGGGCTGAAGTGGAACTGCCCGCGCTGCGGCTCGGAGTAGTCGGTCGTCGGGTAGGGGAATTCCGGATAGTCACCGGGCGTGCCGGCCGCCGCGGGCAGTCCCGGCAGCAGCGCGGCGGCGGTCGCGACGAGGGCGAGCAACAGGCCCGCGCGGGTACGCACCGAGGCCGCCGTCACGGGGTCGCGCGGAACGCGTGGTTGGTGGTGTACGCCTGGAACTGGGCCGCGGTGCCGCTGTCCAGCACCCGGGTGCCGGTGGTGGTGGCGTCCAGCACGACGTTCTTCGTCGCCACGTTGGCCACCACGTGGTTGGTGGCGATCACGTTGTTCGCCCCCGAGGCGACCAGGATCATCGTCGGCGTCGCGCCCGACGGGGTGATCTTCGCCGGGTCGACGTACCAGGCGATCAGGTTGCCGGTGACGAGGTTGTTGTCGCCGCGTAGCTGGATCACCCCGAACAGGTCGTCCCGACCGTTGCCGTACGGCTGCATCGGCCCCCACGGCTCCGCCTCCCGGCGCAGGTGGTTGCCGCTGATCAGGTTCTCCTTGTTCAACCCCTCGAAGGTGATCATCCCGGGGTAGAAGCCGTGCAGCCGGTTCGCGGTGATCGAGGATCGGTTGGTGTTCTTGAACTGGATGGCGCTCTTGCCCCGGGGGAAGATGTTGTTGGCGGTGACCAGCAGCCCCTCGTGTCCCTCGGCGAACAGCGAATATCCGACGTAGCCGGCGCCGATGAGGTTGTCGGTGACCTTGGACGCCTGACCGGAGCCGATCAGCTCGACGCAGCTGCCGCACTCGGCGATGAAGTTGTCGGTGACGCTGAGCGCGTCGGCGTCCCGGACCACCAGGGCCTGCTCCAGATAGACGAACCCCATCCGTTCGATCCGGAACGCGTCGTTGGCGGTGTCGACCAGGATGCCGATCTTGCCGTTGCGGTAGGAGTTCTGGTTGGTGGTGAAACCGACCCCGTCCAGGCAGAAGTTCTCGAAGACCACCGAGCTCAGGCGGGGGTTGCCGGTGCGGGCCACCCGGAACGCCTCGGCGCGGCCGTCGGTGTTCTCCACCCGGATCCGGCTGCCACCGGGCCAGATCTCCCACCAGGAGGAGGTGTCCCCGGAGTTGTAGCGGATGCTGGAGGAGGTGAAGCCGTGCCCGGAGCCCTTGATGGTCAGGTAGCTGACGTCCACGGTGACCCGGGTCTTGAGCGGGTAGTCGCCGGGCGGCAGGTAGATCACGGCGCCGGGCTTGCTCCACTGGTTGGGCTGGCTGGCCTTGATGTCGGCGATGATGCTGTTGATCACGGCGCCGACGTCGGTCCAGCAGGTGACGGCGGGGTTGCCGGGCACGGTCCAGGTGGTCACGTCGTAGACGGTGGACATGGGACTCCCTTGCGGTCTGGTGGGTTGGACCGCAAGCCCCACCCGCCCCACCTGCCATGAGGACCCCGCCATGTCGTTTACGAGGTCGACCGGGTCGGCGGGGCAAGCCACCACGGCCATGATCAAGCGCGGTGCGGGCGGGGCGTTGCGGTAGGGGTGGGTCAGAGGACGCCGATGAGGGTGCGGTGCGCGTGGGTGAGGCGAGCCGGGGCGGTGGGTGCGGCGGCGCGCGGGGTCGG
>NZ_JAEVHN010000073.1:0-16841 GCF_016803375.1 Micromonospora sp. 4G55 | reverse complement strand
AGGCGGAGGCGGACCGGGTGGCGGCGGACAGCGCCGCCGAGGAGCGGCGCACGGCCGCCGCGCGGCGGGCGACGGCGGGTGAGAGCCGCGTGTCGACGCCGCAGGGCCGCGCGGCCCCGGCGAAGTCGACGACGGCGCGAAGTCGACCGGCGCCAAGGCCAGCGGCGAGTAACGGAGGGCTCGACCAGTGGGGCTGACCCGGGTGCAACGCGGAGCGGCGGTGACGCTCTCGCGCACGTTCTACGTGGGCGAGACGCCGACCGACGCCACCGGCGACGTCACGGTGACCGTGACGCGTCTGGACGCACCGCTGTCACCAGCGGCGCCGCCGCGCACCCGGGGCCCGCCGGCCAGTACACCTTCGCCATCCCCGGGCAGGCTCAGCTGGACGCTCTGGCGGTCGAGTGGGTCAGCAACCTGGGCCGCTACCGCGATCTGGTGGAGGTCGTCGGCGGGTTCCTCTTCGAGCTGGCCGAGGTGCGCCAGGAGCACGGCCTGTCGCTGGCGCAGCATCCGACCGAGAAGCTGATCCGCAAGCGGCTGGAGGTCGAGGTCGAGTGCGAGCGGATCTGCGGCCAGGCGTTCGTGCCCCGCTTCGAGCGCGCGATGGTGGAGAGCAGCGGCACGGATGCGCTGCTGCTGCCGCGTGTCGAGGTGCGGGCGCTGCGCGCGGTCAGCGTGGCCGGCACGGCGTGGAGCACCGGCGACGTCGCCGCCGTGGCGGTCGATTCGGCGGGCGTGCTGACGCGTCCCGCCGGCGTGTGGCCGTCCGGGCGGGTGGTCGTCGAGTACGAGCACGGCATGGACATGCCGCCGGAGGATCTGCGGACCGCGGCGATGCTGCGGCTGCGGTCGCGGGTGAACATCACCAGCTCCGGTGTGCCGGACCGGGCGATCAGCTGGTCGGCGGCGGAGGGCGGCACCTACCGGATCGCGTTGCCCTCGGGTGAGCGGACCGGCATCCCCGAGGTCGACGCGGCGTACGAGGGCTACACGATCGACGCGGGAGGCTTCGCGTGAACGCCACCAACGTCTACGTCGCGAAGAAGGCACTCTTCGACGGTCTGACCGTGCTGGCGCAACCAGGGCAACCGCTGGACGGCATCCAGGTGGCGTACGCGTTCCCCGGTGAGATCGGGCTGGAGCTGCTGTACGGCGGCGGGGTGCGGTTCACCCACAACGACGCCACGGCGGAACGCTGGGTGGTCACCGAAGAGGTGGCGCTGGTGTCGGTCTACATCCGCGTGCACCGCAAGGAACCGCGCGTGGTCGAGGCCACGGACGCCCGCGCGGCGGAGATTTTCGGCCAGATCGTCGACGTGCTCCGCGCGTACCCCCGTCTCGGCGCCGGGCTGAGCGTCACCGGCGTCACCCAGGGGCAAGGCGACTACGACCAGCCGCAGGACGAGTCCGTCAGCATCCTCGGCGTGCAGGTGCGCGTGGAGTCGGACATCACCTACGGGGGCGTGTGATGGCCGACGACAACGTGCGGGTGCACGTCGACGAACGGGCGATCCGCGAGATCGCGGCCAGCGCGGACGTGCGGGACCTGCTGATGGAGTCCGGCGAGCCGATCGAAGTCGCGGCGAAGGCCGGAGCACCCAAGCGGACCGGTGAAGGCGCGGCGTCGATCCGGCGGGAGCCCGTGCTGGACGTGGCCACCTGGGCGGTGCGGATCTCGTGGGACCGCGCCCACTACTACCTCTACTTCCATGATCGCGGCACCGAGCGTCTGCCGGCCCGCCCGTTCCTGGAGCCCGCCCTTGAGGCAGCTATCGGAGGCATCTGATGACCTTTCCCGGTATCGAACACGACCCCGACGCGCAGAAGGTCAACGAGGACCTGCTGGCGGTGGAGAAGCGCCGCCAGGAGCGCGAGGCCGAGTACGACGAGTACGTGGCCATCGCCGACATCCCCTGGGGGACCGTCCTCGCGGCGACGCCCGGCATGCGCGTGCGACGTCGACGGTGGAGCGCTTGAAGTGGGACCAGCTGGGCCTGGTCGCCAAGCGCACCAGCAAGGCGGGCCGGGAGGTGCTGGAGCGCACCGGCACCGCGACCACGGAGGAGCGCGAGCGGTGGGCGGCCGAGGACAAGGCCGCCGCCGAACGGGCCAGCGCGCCGAAGACGGCGTCCGCCGCGCGCACCACCACGCGACGGCCCCGGGCGAGCCGCGCCAAGCCGGCGGCGACGTCGACCGCACCGGCCGGTCGCACCGAGACGCCCACTGCGGAGGCACCGGCCGCCGCGGACACCACCATCCCCGAGGGAGGCGATAGCTGATGTCACTGTCGCAGGCCACACCGCTGCTGCTCCGCGAACCGGGCTTCCTGTTCCACGCCCTGCTGGCGTCGTCGGAGCCGCTGCACGCCGCCGCCGCGTCAAACTACGACGCCGACCCCTGGCCGGTGGCGTGGATTCCGTGGGGTCCGACGCAGGAGGGCTCCGTCTGGTCCCACAACATGAACGTCGAGCCGATCAGGGTGGCCGAGCTGTTCGACGCTGTGGCGTACAGCGTCACGGAGGTGACGACCACGCTGGCGTTCGCGGTCACCAACTACACGCTGCACAACCTCCGGCGGGCGATGAACGCGCCGTCGTCGCTGGTGACGACGGTGTCCGGCACCGGCGCCACGCTCAGCTCCAAGTTGGAGCCGCCGGAGCCGGAGCAGATCGTCCGGTCGATGATCGGCTGGGAATCGCTCGACCACACGCTGCGGCTGGTGGGCCGGCAGTGCCTCAACGGCGGTGAGATCACGTCCAGCTTCAACCGGGGCGCGGCGTCGGGGATCGCCACCGTGTGGAACTTCGAGCGTCCGGCGGCGGGCAAGGCCTTCGCCTGGTACGGCTCGGGCGTCGGCCGTCTGGGGGGCTGACCCATGGGACGCAGCATCGGCACTCTCGGCCGAGAGCGCGAGCCGCTCGACCTGGAGTTCACCTACTTCGACGGGCAGGTGATCCGCATCCATCCGGCCGCGACGGACGCGGTGGAGCTGGAGTTTCTGGACGCCGGCCGGGACATCGACGTGTCCGCGCTGGAGGGGGTCGACCTGTCCAAGGTCGACGCCCTCCAGCCGGACCAGCTCGTGAAGATCACGCGGACGATGGGCCAGGCGGTCGCCGCCGGCTACCGGGCCGTCCTGGACGCGTTGCGGAAGTTGATCCACCCCGAGGACTTCGACACGTACTGGCGTCTGGGCATGGAGCACGGCCAGCAGGTCCGTGACCGCATGGCCGACATCCGCGCCATCACCAACGCTGTGCTGGAGGCGACCACGGATTTTCCGCAGGGGCCGCCCGCCGGCTTGCCGCATGGGCCGACGACAACCGGGCCCGCATCCGGGGACGGCTCGTCAGCGCCGGTGCTGCTGCTGGGTGGCCCGGACCTGGAGAAGGCTCTGGCGCTGGAGCGCGGCAGGCCGGACATCCAGGAGTTCTACGTGATGCAGGCCGAGGCGGAGGAACGGGAGCGCCGGGAGAAGCGGGAGCAGGCGGCGAAGGACCGGCGGAAGCTGGCGGCGGCCGGGCTCGCCTGAGCCTCGCCGACGTGCTGGCGGTGGCGTACACGCTGCGGCTGGAAGACCTGGCCCGCGACGTGCACGCCCACACCATCGGCGCCGGCATCGCCCGAGCGCTTGGCATGGAGCAGGTCGCCGGTGACGCCGCCGACTGGGACGTGGCCAAGGCCCTCTTCGACGCCGAGCTAGCGGCGCCGCTGGCCGAGACGGCGGAACGGGACGACAGCCCGCGCGGGATCAAGCTGCGGGCCCTCGGGGTGGCGTAGCGGGAGGGAGGTGCGCACGTGGCCGGCGGCAAGAAGCTCTCCGACGCCTATGTGGAACTGCGCGCCGACGACTCCAAGCTGTCCCCGGACGTCAAGGTCAAGGCGAAGCGGATCGGCAAGGAGTTCGGCTCCCAGCTGAACAACCAGCTGCGGGCGCTCGACCTGGACCCCATCGACGTGAAGGCGGACCCGAAGTCCGCGCTGGCGTCGATCGAGACGGCACGAGGCCGCCTGCAGGACATGTCCCGCGATGCGTCCAGCGTGGAGATGCGCATCCGCACCGAACGGGCTCTCGCGCAGGTCGAGCGGTTCCGGCGGCAGCTCGGCGCCGTCGACGACAAGCCGGTAGAGCCGAAGGTCGAGACGACGCCCGCGCAGCGGGACATCGAGCAGCTGCAACGCCGGCTGTCCGCTCTCGGCATCGATCCGCCGGTCGCCATCGACGCGGACCCCCGGGCGGCGCTGGCCGCGGTGAAACGTATCGACGGCGAGCTGTCGAAGATGGCCAAGGACGCCAAGACCGTGCAGGTGCGGCTCGACGCCGAGTCGGCGCGCGGTGACCTGGCCCGGCTGCGGAAGGCCATCGGTGACGTCGGCGAGGACTCCGCGACGGGGTTCGTTGCCCGGTTCGGGGCGCGGCTGGGTCCGCTGATGGGGTCGCTGCCGGTGTCCGCGCCGCTGGTCGGCGCCGTCACCGCGGCGGGGCTCCTAGCGGCGCCGACCCTCGCCGCCATCATCTCCGGCGCGGTGGTCGGCGGCGTCGGGGTCGGCGGCGTGGTCGGCGGGGCCATCCTGGCGGCCCGGGACCCGCGCGTGAAGACGGCCGGCCAGGAGCTGGGCGGGTTCATCCTCGGGGACCTGGAGCGGCGGGCGGTCGGCTTCGTCGACCCCACGTTGGGCGGCATCGCGCGTATCCGCGCCGCGTGGATGCAGCTGGGACCCGACATCGACCGGATCTTCGCCAGCTCGCGGTTCGTGGACCCTTTGGTCGACGGCGCGGTGTCCGGGGCCCGCAAGCTGATCGGCGGAATTGCCGACGTCATCGACAAGGCCGACCCCGCTGTGGATGCCTTCGCCCGCAGCTTCGACGCCATCGGTGACGCGACCGGTGACGCGCTGACCACCCTCGCGGACGACGCCGACGAGGGTGCTGCCGCGATCGATGACCTGACCGTCGCGCTCACCCGGCTCATCGAGACCGGCGCCGGCATGGTGCACCACGCCGCGACGATCAAGGGGTGGAGCGAAGAGCTCGACGTCGCGATCGACCGCGGCCGGTACTGGCTGGAGGACATGAAGCACTACCGCGGCTGGCTGGATCTGACCGCCGATGGTTTCAAGGTCGGCAGCAAGGAGGCGTTGGCGTGGCGTGAGGCGACCCTTGGCACTGCCACCGCCGCAGACTTCGCTGCGCTCAAGTCCGCCGGGCTGACCGACGCGCAGATCGCCGCTGCGGATGCCAGCGGCACCTACCGGCAGAAGATTCACGAGGTGAACGCGGAGCTGCTCGGCACCGGCAACTCGGCGGTGGCCACCAAGGAGGACGTCGAGCAGCTGAAGGGTCAGCTCGACGAAACCGCCACCAAGTTCGCGCTGTTCGGTGAGATCGGCTCAGGCGCGATGCGGGGGCTGCTGCTCAGCAGCGGCGCGCTGACCGGGGCGATGATCGAGCAGAAGTCCAAGGCTGACCTGCTGCGCCAGGCGCATGAGGCCCTGTACGGCGCGGCGATCAAGCAGACCGAGGCCAACGAGTCGTACGAGGCGTCGTGGGACCAGCTGTCCGAGACGGTCAAGGGCAACTCCGACCAAATCGGCCGGAACAAGAACAACCTCGACCTGCACACCAAGGCCGGTCGGTCCAACCGCGACGCCCTGCAAGAGCTGCTGACCAAGAGCGGCGAGATGTACTACGCCGACATCGAAGCCGGCGTCGCCATCGATGAAGCCCGCAAGAAGCACGAGAAGCGCACGTCGGCGGTCCGCACCGAGGCCGGTCAGCTGAAGCTCAACAAAACCGAAACCGACAAGTTGATTGAGACGTACGGCCGCATCCCCCCGAAGAAGATCACGAACATCCTGATCGACGGCTTCAAGGACGTCGTCCTGGCACTGACCGACCTGTACGCCTACCAGCGGTCCCTGGCGACCGGTAAGACGATCAACGCGGCGCGTGCGGAGGTCAACGCGGCGCTGCGCGGCGGCTACGCGGGCGACCCCCGCCGTTTCAAGAAGGACGGCGGCCACATCGACGGCCCGCCGTTCGTCGGCACCGGCACGTCGGACTCCAACATGATCTGGGCGTCCAAGGGCGAGTTCATGCAGCCGACCAGCAGCGTCGACTACTACGGCGTCGCCGCTATGCAGGCGATCCGGCACAAGCAGATCCCCCGCGAGGTGTTGCAGGGGTACGCCACCGGCGGCCTCATCGACGCGCTGAAGGGCCGCAACTGGGGCTCGACGATGCGCTACGAGGTCGACGTGCACGGCGCGCGCATCCCGTCCCGCGCCGAGGTCGCATCCAAGGTGGTGCCGGAGTTCGGGGCGTGGCCGTCGAGCCCCGGCGCGCAGCGCGGCGACTCCGGAGTGTGGCGCCGCATCATGGCGCTGGTCCAAAACTCCGGCATCCCGTACACCTTCGGGAACGCCTACAGGCCCGGCGACCCGCTGTGGCACGGCAGTGGCCGCGCGGTGGACTTCATGGGCTACAACCAGGACCGCCTGGCGCGCCTGTTCATGGGGATGCAGTCGCGGGTGCTGGAGCTGATCCACCGCACCAACACCGGCGACTACGCCATCAGCCGCGGCCGGCGCACCAGCATGCCGACGCAGCTGCCCTTGCACCGCAACCACCTGCACGTCGCCATGGACTCCGGCGGCGCGCTGAAGCCCGGATGGAACCCGCCGATCTACAACGGCACCGGCAGGTGGGAGCCGGTCACCCCGGCTCCGGTGATGGACCAGATGGTGGCGCGGCTGGACCGGCTGATCGAGGCGGTGGAGCGGCGGCTGATCGACGCAGTGGAGCGGATCGGTCCGGCGGTGGCCGGGGAGCTGACCGGCGGGGTGGCGGCGTCGCGGCAGATCGGGAGGGTCGAGGGATGGCGACGCTGATCCTGTCCCGGGTGTGGATCAACCGCCTGGACACCGGCGAGGCCGTGAACGCGCAGTCGTGGGACCGGACGCAGGACTACGACATGGACGGGGACGTCGGCACCTACGCCGGCGGCCGGCAGCGGTCGATCAGCGTGGAGGGGGAACGGGGCAGCTTCGGGTGCACGCTGCGGCGGGTGTCGCTGGCAACGATTCTCACGCTGCGGGAGTGGAAGGGTCTGCCGGTGCAGGTCCGCGACCACCGGGGCCAGCTGTGGGTGGGGGTGTACTTGCGCGTGGTCCCGATCGAGCAGTCGGACCCCGCCTGGTACGACGCGGCACTGACCGTGCGCACCGTCGACGCCCCCGAGGGGGTGTGACGTGCAGCCGCTGACCGCCTCGCCGCGCGAGCACCTGACCGCCGCGCAGGTGGAGGCGCTGATCGTGGACGCGCCAGGTCTGATCGTCGGGTACGGGGCGGAGCTGGTCGACCAGGCGCTGACCGTGCTGGCGGACCTCTCCCCGGACCTGCGCGGCGGGTCGTGTCGCGCAGTTCCTACGCGGAGCTGCACGGCACCGCGAACCTGGGGATCAGCGCCGAGCTGGACTGGGGGCGGGCGATCGTCCGCCCGTACATGACCCTCGCCGACGGTCTGATCACCGCCCGGTTCAACCTCGGCGCGTACTACGCCAACACCTCGCAGCGGGGCCTGCGGGAGACGCCGGTGACGTACGACGTGGCCGGGTACGACATCCTCCACGCCCTGACCGACCCGGTGGGCGAGACGTACGCCATCGACGCGGGTGTGCCCTACCTGACCGCGGTCGAGGACATCCTGATCCAGCAAGGGTTCGTGCAGTACATCATCGACCCAACGGCCGCGGCGTCGACGCTGCCGGCGCCGAAGGTGTGGCCGTTCGTCGAACGGACCACCTGGTTGACAGTCGTCAACGAGCTGCTGTCATCGGTCGGCTACGCCGGCGTCTGGTCGGACTGGGAGGGCCGGCCCCGTTGCCACCCCTACCAGCCCCCGCGACAGCGGCCATCGGAGTGGCCGTACGAGGCGGACGGTGACCGGTCGACGATTACCCCGGACCGCACGATCACGCGCGACCTCTTCGCGACCCCGAATCGGTGGGTGTTCTACCAGAGCAACAACACCGAGACGAGTCCGGTCGAGGGCAACGGCATGTGGACCTACATCAACCAGTCCGACGGGCCGACCAGCGTCGACGCCCGGGATCGGGTGATCTCCAAGGTCGTGCCCCTGGAGGCCGCCGACCATGCGTCGCTGGTGCGGCAGGCGCAGGAGCGCATCGACGCGGACATGCGGGGCTCCATGACCTACACCGCGTCGACGTCGCCCAACCCCCTGCATTGGCACTTCGACCGGATCTGGGTCAACGACCCGAAGGCCGGCGCACCCATGGACATGCTCGCCACGCAGTGGACGCTGCGCTGGGCACGGGGCCGATGACGCACGAATGGCAGGCGCTGTGAGCCGCTTCGACCTGGAGCTGATGCGGCAGACCGACGAACGGATCGCCGCGGCCCTGCCGCCGCAGACCGGCCGGATGGGCCGCGCGGTCACGGTCGACCCGAACACCACGGCGTGCACGGTGATCTTCGACGGGTCGGTGATCGCCGCGCCGGTCAAGCGCTTCGCGAACGTGACCGTCCGGCCCGGCGACCGGGTGGGGTTGCAGCTCCAGGAGGCCGAATGGGTGGTGATCGGCGCATACACCGATCCGCTCGGCGACGCGTCCATCGAGACGCTGGGCACCGCGCTGGGTTCCATTACCAGCACGAGCAACCAGCTGGTGGCTGGCGCCAGCACCACCATCGCCAAGGCGGCGGATGTCACCCGGATGCGGGTGACCGTCCACGGCGGCGGCTGGGCAGCCGCCGGCACGGCCCCCTTTGAAGTGTTCTACGGGGTGCGGATCTCCCGGGCGTCGCCGGCGTTCTCCGCCGACTACGACGTGGGCCGCTACTTCCTCAATGTCGCCTCGGACCACAGGGCGTGGTCGGCCTTCCGCACGCTGCCGGCCATCGCCGGCGGCTCGTACACCATGCAGCTGTACCTGCGGAACAGTGCGGCCGCCAAGCAGACCAACCTGGGGGTCGAGGACACCTGGTCGATCAAGTGGGAAGAGATTCGCTGACATGGCGCAGATCGCGACGACCACACAGGCTGACCCGCTGGGCACACCGGCCAACACCCGGGTCGACAGGGACCCGCGCACCGGCTACCTGTACGCGCTGATCCGCAGCACCACTGCCAACACCTGGGACCTCTACAAGAGCACCAACGGCGGTGGCGCCTGGTCGCTTCACCTGTCCCTGCTGCGCACGGCCATCCAGGAGATGGGCAGCACGTTCATCTCCAACGACGGGCACCTCTACCTCAGCTACAGGACGCACGAGGGCAACCAGGACCGGATCTACTTCCGCCGGGCGCGGTTGGACAACCCGGTGTGGGGGCCGGAGACCTTGACGGGGCGGCCGGACAACGGCGGCACCGCGGGCGCGATCCACGCCGGGATGGACATCCAGCTGGTCGGCGGCGGCACCCGGTGGATGTGGATCGTCATCTGCGTGGGCACCACCTTCGGGGGCACGTCGGGGATCACGCTGTACGGGGTGCTGCTGGACCAGCCGGCCGGCACTCACACCTACAGCAACGCGTTCCTGACCGGGAAGCGGCAGTGGATGGACATCACCGGGACCGGCCGGATCGTGCCGTCGGTGGACATCGAGCACGACGGGTCCGGCAAGGTGTCCGACACTCCGCACCTGTGGATCGCCTACGGCCGCACCGAGCTGCGCATGGTCAAGCTCTCCTGGGGCGGGGCGGGCTGGACCGGACCGCCGACCACGCAGCTGCTGCAGAGCGGCCTGGCCGCGCAGGACGGCATCGTCGGCCGGTGGGACGGTGCCCGGTGGCTGATGGCGGTGCCGCATCCCACCGCCACCGACACGGTGCTGCTGGTGGAGCGCGACCGCGGCAACACCGGCACCGTCCTGCGGCAGACGCCGGCGCACCCGGCCGGGGTGGTCCGGACCGTGGGCCTGTCGTACAGCCGGGTCATCGGCCGTAGCACCACCGAGGCCACGCGGGTGTTCGCGGTCGGCACCGCCAACGCCGACTTGCATTTCGTGGACTACATCCGGGCCAGCGGCACGTGGACCAGCTGGACGACGGTGACGACCACAGACGTGCTCGGCACACCTCCGGCGCAGTTCAGCGTCCGGCGGGGCGCGGCCACCGCCCCGGTGACAGGGTCCGGGCAGGCCGTCGTGGCCGACGCCCGGCACACGGTGGCGATCGCGCACGCCGGCACGCCGAACACCGTCGTCTCCTACCACCAGACGGTGGGCTACTCCCCGGACACCCCGACCTGGGATGTGACCGCGATCGGGGTCAACAACGGCTCGGCCGCCGAGGTCACCTCGGCGCTGGCCCTCGACTGGGTGTTCTCCGACCCGGACCCGGCGGACGTCCAGTCCGCGTGGGCGCTGTCCCGGCAGATCGGCACCGGCACCATCCAGTACCTGCGCGCGAGTGACAGCACCTGGCAGGCCGCCGAGGTCAAGAACGTGGGTGCGACCAGCGCAAGGACGCTCGCCGCCGGCTGGGGCCTCACCTCCGACGCTGCGCACGCGTACCGCGTCAAGGTGTGGGACGGCGCCGACACGGCCAGCCTCTACAGCGACGCGTTCGTGGTCCTGCCCAGCGGCAAGGTCAACCCCGTCGTCACCTCCCCGACCGAGGGTCAGACCATCACCACCGACAGGTGACCGTCACCTGGACCGCCGCCGAGCAGACCGCCTACAAGGTGAAGCTGATCATCTTCGGTGAGACGTTGCACGACTCCGGATGGCGGTCCGACACCGCCACCAGCTATCTGGTGCCGTGGGTCCTCGCGAACGGGTTCAACTACACGCTGCACGTCCAGACCCGGAACCTGAAGGGCCTCGCCAGCGACGTGGTGGCCCGCAACTTCGGGGTGTCCTTCATCGAGCCGCCGAGGGCGTTCCTGGCGATCGCGCCGCAGCCCGCCGCCGGGGTGATCCGCGCGACGATCACCAACCCCACGCCGGCCGGCACGGAGCCGGTGCTGGTGTCGCAGGAGCTGTGGCGCCGGCCCGTCACGTCGCCGATCATCAACGCCAACCCTGGTTTCGAGGGCGGCAGCACCGCCGGGTGGGGTCCGGCTGTCGGTGGCACCGGCGCGCCGTCGACGGAACAGGCGCAGAGTGGCAGCTGGTCGTACAAGGTCATCCCCGACGGGGTGTCGGGCATCGCGTACGCGGAGACCATCAAGCTGCCCTGCACGGAAGGGCTGACGTACGACGCCTACGGCTGGATCAGGGCCGTCACGGCGAACAAACCCACGGCCGTCTTCCTGCGCTGGTACGACGCGGGCGGGGCCCTGCTGGGCGCCACCATCACCACCGTCCTGCCCCCGACCGCGGGGGTGTGGCGCGCCCGCTCCCAGCTCGGGGTCGCCCCCGCCGGCGCGACGCAGATGACCCTGTGCGCCGGCGTCGGCTCCACCCCCGCCGCCGGCGACATCATCTACGTCGACGAGCTGCGCATCCGCGTCGCCGACCCGTCCAACGGCATCCGCATCGCCGCCGGCCTACCCGCCGGCGCGGTCGTCGACGACTGGCGGCGGGTGGTGTCCGGCGTCGAGTACGAGTACCGGGCCGTCGTCCGCGGCGCCAACGGGGCGTCGAGCTTCGCTCTGTGGACGCCGTGATGCATTGCTGCCTGTGTTATGCCTGGCTTGCTGGGCGTACCCTGCCAAGCTATGAGGATCATCGCTGTCGTCGCGGTGCTGATGGCCGCGCACGTGCCCCCCGCCTCGCCGGTCGGGGCGGTCGCCCCGCGATCTGTGGCCGTCGTGAACGCGTCGACTAGCGCCGCGGAGATGAACGCCCGCACCACGGAGATCACCGGCCTCGGTGACCTGTTCGATGGGTTCCGGACGGCGCCGCTGGAGGATGGCCGCTGGCTCTCCTTCACCGGCGACGCCACCGCGGAGGACGGCCAGGTGTGGCCGGTGTACGACAACGCCGCGGTGGTCTGGGATCAGGGGACGCAGCGACGTGTCCAGTCGCTGTGGCCCGGCGGGCACTTCTTCCCGAGGTGGCCGGACGGGTCGGAGTTCTGGCCGGGGCAGTTCCTGGTATCCGGCACGCAGGTGTACGTCATCGGCTCCCGGGTGAAGACCTACCCCGGCGTGATGCAGTGGACGGCGCTCGGCGCGTACGGCGCCACGGTGGAGGTGCCGGCCGGCGGCGACCCGCTGTTCCTGCGGTACTGGCCCACCCCGTCGAGCGGGCTCGACGACACGGCCGTGCAGTGGTCCGGCGCCATCGCCGCCGACGACTCGTACGTCTACGTCCACGGCCTGAGGGACCGTCCGGACGCCTACCACGCGAGGGACGGCGGATACGTCGCGCGGGTGCCGCTCGGGTGGCTGGAGATCCCGCACCGCTGGCAGTTCTGGACCGGCTCGACGTGGTCCCGCTACGACGACAATGCGGTGCCGACCATCCCCCTCGGCGCGGCTGGCACGAACGGCACCAGCTCGGCGTACACCCTCCACCGCACGGCGGTGGGCGAGTGGCAGGTGACCACGAAGCGGGGCGGTGACCTCGCATCGGGTCTGGGCCGCTACGTGGCGCCGAGCCCCTGGGGGCCGTGGTCGTGGCAGCAGCTCCTGCCGGACTCCGCGGTCTGCTCGATGGACTGCTACTTGACCGGTGCGGCGCCGGGCATCCCCACGACGTCGGGGCAGCTGCTCGTGCAGTGGTCGCGGACGAACAGCTCCCCGGTCTGGGCGGAGGTGCCGCAGTGACGTCGGCGCCGAGCAACCTGCTGGCCGCGCGCCGGCTGCTGATCGACCACCTCAACATCGTCGCGGACACCGTCCGCGACGACGACCTGGAGCCGGGTGAGGTCGGCATCGTCGGGGACCCGGCGCACCGCGGCGGCTACCACTGCGGCTCCGACCGGGTGGTCACCAACGACTACTCGGTGGTCGAGTCCAAGCGGGACTCCGCTGGCCTGACGCTCTTCGCGTCGGCGCTGGACGTCGGCATCTTCGAGGTCCGCTCCGGCGGCCGGACCCACAACCTGCGCACGTTCTCCACCTGGTGCGTCGCCCAGTGCGTGGCGAACACCCCGGACAGCCGCGACATCCGCGAGGTCATCTACAGCCCGGACGGCAAGGTGGTCCGCCGCTTCGACCGGCTGGGCCGGCGGTCGAGTGGCGACGACTCCCACCTGTACCACACCCACTTCTCCTACTTCCGCGACTCGACGCGGGCGAACCGAGACCAGACGCCGCTGTTCCGGCGGTACCTGACGACGATCGGGCTGCTGCCCGGGGGAGGTCAGTTCCTCATGTTCTGCAAGCAGGGCGACGCCGGCGAGCACGTCCAGTCACTCCAGTACCGGCTCCAGCTGCTCGGCTACTACAAGGGGGCGCTGGACGGTGCCTACGGTCCGGCGACGACCGCCGCTGTGAAGGCGTGCCGCGCGGTGGTGGGTTCCAAGCAGGACGGCACCGTGTACGACGCGCACGCGCAAGTGCAGATCGACCTGGTGTGGGCGCGGAAGTTCGGCGGCGAGCCGGGCATCGCCGCGCTGGCCGGGCGGGTCAAGGCGCTGGAGGACCGGCAGCTGCCGCCGCCGACCGGCGGCGTCGCGCTACCGGCGCAGGTGGTCATCACCGGCACCCTGTCGGCGGCGGAGTAGCCCCGTGACGTTGCAGACGTGGATCGCCGCTGGCGTCGTTCTCGGCGTGGTCAGCTCGGCGCTGGTGCTGGCCGGGCTGATCGGCCGGCCACTGCGCAAGCTGGCCCGGCAGAACGACCAGTTCCGTGAGGACTGGTACGGGATGCCGGCCCGGCCGGGCCGGGATGCCGTACCCGGTGTGCCGGAGCGGCTGGCCCGCATCGAGCAGGAGTTCCGCACGAACGGGGGGTCGACGCTGCGGGACGCGATCGGCCGGCTGGAGACACGGCTGGAAGACCACATCCGATCCCACAATGGAGGCACCAGCAATGGCTGATCCGGCAACGACAACGCAGGCCCGGCACCCGTGGCGGGCGGTGCTGCGCACCATCGCCGCGTACATCCCACCGACCGCGATCATGCTGCCCGAGGCGGCGAAGGCCGCCGGTGTCGAGCGGGTGGCGTGGGTCGCGGCGATCCTCGCGGTGGCCGGCGGCATCACCCGCGTCCTGGCGGTGCCGTCCGTGAACCGGTTCTTCCAGCAGGTGTTCCCGCCGCTGGCCGCCGCGCCGGCGTGGAAGCCGCCTAGGGAGCCGTGAACCAGGTGTGGCCCCGGCAACCGGCCCGCCTGACAAGCGCGAACGCCCCCACCGTCGGGTGGGGGCGTTCGTCGTTTCCCGGGTCAGTCGCGGGCGGCCAGCCACCCGTCGCACCGCTTGACGAAGTCGTCGTGACCGTCGAGCGTCGTCGGGGCCTGCTCCTGGGAGTTCCACTTCCACACGTCCAGCTGCGCGATCGGCTCGCCGCTGCCGACCTTGCCCTTGGGCCACACGTAGATGTAGGGCTGCGCGCCGATGGCGGAATCGCGCCGGACCCACGTGAAGGCGACGTCGGCACCTTCGGGCTCGTAGCGGAGGGCGTTGTCGGTGACCAGCGGGCGGGGCATGGTGTCCTCCTGGACGCAGACGATGCGGGCGGCGGGCTTGCCGTTGCGGGTGAGGATGATGTCGGTGCCCTGCTGGGCGGCGGTGACGAGGTCACCGAGCCGCTTGCGGGCTTCCTCGATTCCGACCTCTTTGCTGCTCATGCCGATAACCTTAAGGTCTGGACGCGCGCCGCGTCAACAGAAACCTTAAGGTTTCTCCAACGGGAAGCGCCCCCGCTGGCTTCGGCCGGCGGGCGCGCTTCGTCGTCTCCGGGTCACCCGGCTCCGGTCGTCCTGGCCACTGTCGCCGATGTGGTCGTCCACCGGTCCCATCCCTCACGTTGCACCCAGCAGTGGTAGGTGCCGCCGACCAGCAGGCCCCGCCCGTCCCGCATCACCAGCTGGCCCGACACGCCGTACGACTTGTCCTGGCGGACGACCGCGGCCCGGCCGATGAAGCTCGCGCTGTAGGACGTCTGCGCGCGGATCGCGTCGTGGCACCGCTCGGTCGCCGCGCCGTCGCCGGACACCGCGCTGCTGACCCTGACGGCGATGAGCAGCAGAGCGCCGACCACGACGACAATCGACGCGACGCCGGCCGGGGTCGTCCAGAACTTCTTGCGCGGCGGCGGCACCACGGGCGGGTGGAGCGCCCATCCGCCAGGTGGTGGCGGTGGCGGCGTGGCGGTCATGTCCGGCACCGTACTCGCGCTGGTCAATGGTCACCAGGTACGACAGGGGCGGAACCACCCTCCCGGGGGCCGGGGAGGGGTCGGGTGTTCCGCCCCTGTCGTGTGGACACTCGCACCGCGCATCCGGTCTACATGCGCCGGTCAGGTACACGGTGTTACGTCTGGTCGCGGTCCGGTCGGGTCATGTCGCGCAGCGCGTCTTGCGGCGCCGCTCGACGCAGGTAGTCCCGGCGCAGCCGGCGGCGGTCGCGGCGGCATCGCTGGCGGGCCCATGGCATCGGCCAGATCCGGTCGCAGATCCAGCACCGCCAGGGGCTCGCCGAGCCCGCCATAAGGCGCACGGTACGCCGGGGGCACACGGTCCGCTACCAGGACGGCCGGCGGTTGCCCGGGTATCCCTTGGACAGGTCGAGCAGCCGTCGTACCTGGTAGGACAGGACGCGGCCCTGTCCGAGGGACAGCACCACTTCCCGGCTGCCGCTCTCGCCGTCGACGACGGTGAGGGACAGCATCGGGTCCACGCCGGGGCCGAGCGTCTGGGTGAGTGCCACGTCGGCGATCACGGCCTCCGGTTGGCCGGTCACGACCGGCAGCCGCACGGACCGGTGTCGGCCACGGCCAGGACAGTCGGCGCGGTCGCACCATGCGGGGTGGTCGACGTCGACCGGGTCGGTGAGGTGGCCGGTGGCGTAGACGTACACGTAGCCGCAGGGCCGCTCGACGTCGGGGGCTAGGGGTACGGTCTCGGCGGACATGCCGGCGGCTTCGATGGCGGCGATGGTGGGGCCGGTGTGCTCGGAGCAGGTGTACGCGTTCGCGTCGAGCGACCGCGCCGAGTACACCTCGATGCGTGTTGTCGCCTGCACTCCGCACGTGGGCAGTGTGATGGGTAGGGTCTTCATGGGTCGACCTCCCGGGGTCGATCAAGGCCCCGGGTTGGCGCTGATACCGCTGGCTCGGGGCCGCCTACGTTGTGATCCGTCAAACGTACAGCGTGTGTACGTCCATCCACTAGACGTATAGATACTGGACATCCCCGGACACGTACAGCGTCAGTGCGTGCCTACTCTCTCGGATCATGACCAGTCCGCTGTCCAATGTGCCGTTGTACCGGCAGTTGGCGGACCTGCTGGCCGAGCAGATCGAGCGCGGCAAGCTGCGCCCCGGGCAGCCGTTGCCGAGTGAGCTGCACTTGCAGCAGACGTACAACGTCAGTCGCGGCACGGTGCGGATGGCGATGCAGGAGCTGCGTAACCGCGGTTTGGTGGTCACCGTGCATGCGCGCGGCACGTTCGTCGCGGGGTAGTGGCCGCCGCCTGACTTGTCGCGGCTAGAAGGCATTGTTGCCTAACTAATCGATCTTGCGCCATCTGCGGAAGGCGGATGGTGCAGGTTGCAAGTTGCGCTCCGTTGAGGTCTCGTCACTCACGTGCAGAGAGCGCGGGGACACTTACGGTTGAAGACGTACATGATCTGTACGTCTGCCGCCGGGGCGCTCGGAGCGCTCGCGCTGCCGGCCGCCGCTCATGCCGAGCCGTCGCCGCTGCCGTCCCCGAGCGTGGACGACCTGCCGCTGCCGTCGCCGACCGAGCTGCCGCT
>NZ_JAEVHN010000072.1:0-16901 GCF_016803375.1 Micromonospora sp. 4G55 | reverse complement strand
ACCTGCTCGACACCTCGGGGGGCGGCGGCGCGGCCGAATCGACGGTCGCCGGGGGCGACGCCGCCTCGGCGACGGCACCCTTCCGGGTCACCGGCGCACCGCAGAACAGCGGCATCGACTGGACCCCGCAGGCCCTGGCCGGTGGCGCGGCCTCGACCGTGCTGCCCCGGGTGGCCACCGACGGCCCGGGGCTGGCGCCGGGCGGATCGACCGAGAAGGCCCCCCAGGGGGAGCGGCGACCGTCCGGCATGGGGCTCGGCCGGCTCGCCGCCGCAAGCGCGCTGGACGCCTGTCTGACCGACGTCGCCGCCGAGCACGGGCGCGGGGCGATCACCATCGAACTGCTCGACTACGCCCGCTTCCAGGGGGAACCGGCGCTCGTCCTCCGGTTCGCCGATCCGTCGGGAGAGCGCTGGGCCTGGGCGAGCGGCGCGGAGTGTGGCGTGCCGGGATCCGGCGCGGACACGCGCTACCGGGCGCGGGTAGGGTGAGGTCACGGTCGCCGGCCATCCGTCGCCGCGTGACGTGACCCACCGGATGACCGGTTCGGGAATCCCCGGTTCGTACGATGACGTTCTGCAAGTCAGCCGCCGGCGTCGCTGAGCCGTCGGCACTCGGATCGGCGTCGTCCCGGCGGTAGGTCAGCCGGGGGCGGATGTCGAACACACACATCGGGAGACGGCAGTGGACGAGGTCCGCAACCTGATCATCATCGGCTCCGGGCCGGCCGGTTACACGGCGGCGGTCTACGCCGCGCGCGCCAACCTCAAGCCGCTCGTCATCGAGGGTGTGCAGTCCGGCGGCGCCCTGATGACGACCACCGAGGTGGAGAACTTCCCCGGCTTCGCCGACGGCATCCTCGGCCCCGAGCTGATGGACAACATGCGCAAGCAGGCCGAGCGGTTCGGCGCGGAGTTCCTGACCGACGACGTCACCCGGGTCGAGCTGCAGGACACCGGCATGATCGGGTCGGACGCGGTCAGCACCGTGTGGGTCGGCGAGACCGCCTACCGGGCCAGGGCCGTCATCCTCTCCACCGGTTCGGCCTGGCGTCCGCTGGGCGTGCCGGGCGAGCAGGAGTACCTGGGCCACGGCGTGTCGTCCTGCGCCACCTGTGACGGTTTCTTCTTCCGCGGCCAGCACATCGTCGTGGTCGGCGGTGGCGACTCCGCGATGGAGGAGGCGAGCTTCCTCACCCGGTTCGCCGACTCGGTCACCATCATCCACCGGCGCGACTCGTTCCGCGCCAGCAAGATCATGGCCGACCGCGCCCTCGGCAACGACAAGATCAAGGTCGAGTGGAACAGCACCGTCGAGGAGATCCTCGGCGCGGACGGCAAGGTCAGCGGCGTACGGGTCCGCAACGTGCACACCGGCGACACCAAGGTGCTCGACGTGACCGGCGTCTTCGTGGCGATCGGCCACGACCCGCGCAGCGAGCTCTTCCGGGGGCAGGTGGAGCTGGACGACGAGGGGTACGTGAAGGTCCAGGCGCCGAGCACCCGGACCAGCGTGCCGGGTGTCTTCGCCGCCGGCGACGTGGTCGACCACACCTACCGGCAGGCCATCACGGCGGCCGGCACGGGCTGCGCCGCCGCCCTCGACGCCGAGCGCTTCATCGCCACGATCAGTGGCTGAACAACCGAACAACGAAAGTCCCGGAGGAGGGTCATAGTGGGAGCAACAAAGGTCGTCACCGACGCGAACTTCGCCACTGATGTGCTGAAGTCCGACAAGCCGGTACTGGTGGACTTCTGGGCCGAGTGGTGCGGGCCGTGCCGCAAGGTCTCCCCGCTGCTGGAGGAGATCGCGGGCGAGATGGGCGACCAGGTCACCATCGTCAAGCTCAACATCGACGAGAACCCGGAGACCGCCCGCGCCTACCGGGTGATGTCCGTACCGACCCTCACCATCTTCAAGAACGGCGAGCCGGTGCAGTCGATCGCCGGCGCCAAGCCCAAGGGCGAGCTGGTCCGGCTGATCGAGTCGGCGCTCTGACGTTCCCAGCATCGGAACCCCCGTACCCTCCCCGGGTGCGGGGGTTCCGTCGTTCCCGGCCCTGAGCTGGGCGAACGCCGGGTGGACCGCCACCGGGCACGGTACGCTCCGTAGGCATCCGCTACGCGCCAGAGCACTCCGGTCGCGCGACCGTGGCGCCCGCCCAGCCAGCATTCGTGCAGAGGGGGTCGTGCGTGCGTCCGATCCGACCCGGTGACCGTGGGCCCGCGGTGACGGAGATCCGCACGGTCCTGACCGGCCTCGATCTGCTTCCGCCCGCCACCGGCGACGAGTTCGACCTCGCCACGGAGCGCGCCGTCCGCGCCTTTCAGCAGTCCCGGGGGCTCAGCGTCGACGGTCGGGTGGGTGCCGAGACCTGGCGCGCCCTGGACGCCGCCCGCTGGCGGCTGGGCGCCCGCACCCTCTACCACGCGGTGCCCGAACCCCTCAGCGGCGAGGACGTCCGGTCGCTCCAGGAGCGGCTGCTGGAGATGGGGTACGACGTGGGCCACGCCGACGCCATCTACGGCGTCCGTACCGCCCGCGCGGTGGCCCAGTTCCAACGCGAGGTGGGCCTGAAACCGGACGGTTCCTGCGGCCCGCACACCATGGGTGCGCTGCGCCGCCTCGGTCGCAAGGTGGTCGGCGGCCGGCCGCAGTGGCTGCGCGAGTCCGACGCGATCCGGCAGTCCGGGCCGACCCTGGTGGGGCGGACGGTGGTGATCGACCCGGGCCACGGGGGCACCGACCCGGGGGTGGTGGTGCCGGACGGCCCGCTGCGCTGGTGCGAGGCGGACCTGGTGTACGACCTGGCCAGCCGGCTGGAGGGACGCCTGGCGGCCGCGGGCGTACGGGTGCAGCTGACCCGTGGCCCGACGCCGGCGACGTGCCTGCCGGACACCGACCGGGCGCAGTTGGCCAACTCGCTCGGCGCGGACGTGTTCATCTCGCTGCACACCGATGGGCACGCCAACCCCGAGGCCGACGGGGTGGCCACCTACCACTACGGGACAGACAACGGCGTCACCTCGGCGACCGGGGAGCGGCTGGCCGGGCTGGTGCAGCGGGAGATCGTGGCGCGTACCGGGCTGCGGGACTGCCGTACCCACGCCAAGGCCTGGGACCTGCTGCGGCTGACCCGGATGCCGGCGGTCCGCGTCGAGGTGGGCTACCTCACCTCGCCGCTGGACCGGAACCGGCTGGTGGACCCCCGGTTCCGGGACAAGGTGGTCGAGGCGATCGTGGCGGCCGTGCAGCGGATGTTCTTCCCGATCGAGCGGGACGTGCCGACGGGCTCGATCGACGTCAGCGAGCTGCGCAAGGTGGTGGCCGCCGGCGCGGTCATGGACTGAGCCGCCATCGCAGGGGCTTCCGGCGGGGCCCTCAGGCCTCAGCTGGTGGTCGCCCGGGTGGCCGGCGCGGGACGTACCGGGCGGAGCAGGGTCTCGGGGCTCATCGAGCCGAGCAGCTTCTCCAGCGCGTACTCGACGTCGGACTTCCAGCTCAGCGCGGTGCGCAGCTCCAGGCGCAGCCGCGGGTAGCGCGGGTGCGGCCGGACGGTCTTGAAGCCCACCGAGAGGAAGAAGTCCGCCGGGGCGACGCAGGCCCGGGTCGCGTCGTCGCCGTCGCCGAACTTGGCGTCGCCGAACGCCTCGATCGCCTTGATGCCGCGCTTGGTGAGGTCCCGGGCGACGCCCTGGACGAGCATCCGGCCCAGCCCGCCACCGGCGAACGAGGGCACCACGTTGGCGGTCATCAGCAGCGCCGCGTCGGCGGAGACCGGCGAGGTGGGGAAGGCCATCGACCGGGGGACGTAGGCGGGCGGAGCGTACATGACGAAGCCGGCGGGCATGCCGTCGACGTAGGCCAGCTTGCCGCAGGAGCCCCACTCCAGCAGGGTCTGGGAGACCCAGGCCTCCTTCTCCAGGCCGGGGTCACCGGCGGCGCAGGCCCGGTCGGCGGAGACCGGGTCGAGCTCCCAGTAGACGCACTGCCGGCACGGGCGGGGCAGGTCTTCCAGGGTGTCGAGGGTCAGACTGACCAGACGTCGCGACATTGGCGCATCCCCACAATAGGCTCGGAGGTGAAACCAGCGCGGAGGAGTCGCCGCCGCCTTCCTGCCCCCCGACGAGCGATCGTACGCCGCCAGCCGACCGTACGGGAGGGGACGCGCGAACGACCACCCAAGCCGGGGACGGCGGTCCGGGATGTGGACGCGGCCCACGTCAGGGGTCCCGGGGTGGCGGCCGCGGACTAGGATCGACCAACCGGCGTCCCGCGCCGCCATGGGCGCCGGCTGCACGGGTACCACACGGGGCGGGAGCCCGACCGACACCCGACCGAGGTGATGTCATGACCGGCACGACGCTCGACGACTACACCGACCGGTACGCCCGGCGCGTCCGCGGGATGACCGCCTCGGAGATCCGGGCGCTCTTCGCGGTGGCCAGCCGGCCGGAGGTCGTCTCGCTCGCCGGTGGGGCACCGTACATCGCCGCGCTGCCGCTCGACGCGGTCGGCGAGATGCTGGGCAGGCTCGGCTCCGAGCACGGGGTGACCACCCTCCAGTACGGCATCGGCCAGGGCACCCTGGAGCTGCGCGAGCGGATCTGCGAGGTGATGGCCCTCTCCGGCATCGACGCGTCCTGCGGCGCCTCCCCCGAGGACGTGGTGGTGACCGTCGGCGGCCAGCAGGCCCTCGACCTGGTGGCCCGGCTCTTCCTCGACCCGGGGGACGTGGTGCTCGCCGAGGGCCCGACGTACGTCGGCGCGCTCGGGGTGTTCCAGGCCGCCCAGGCCCAGGTGGCACACGTGCCGATGGACGACGAGGGGCTGATCCCCGAGGCGCTGGAGGTGGCCATCGCCGACCTGGCCCGCGCCGGGCGCCGGGTGAAGTTCCTCTACACCATCCCGACCTACCAGAACCCCACCGGCGTGACGCTGAGCGAGGAGCGCCGCGAGCGGGTGCTGGACATCTGCGAGCGCGCCGGCCTGCTCGTGGTGGAGGACGACCCGTACGGTCAGCTCGGTTTCGAGGGCGAGGCGCCCGCGCCGCTGCGGGCCCGCCGCCGCGACGGGGTCTTCTACCTGAGCACCTTCTCCAAGACCTTCGCCCCCGGCCTGCGGGTCGGCTGGATCCTCGCCCCGCACGCGGTCCGCGACAAGCTGGTGATCGCCAGCGAGGCGCAGATCCTCTGCCCCAGCGGCTACGCCCAGGCGGCCGTGGCGACGTACCTGTCGACGATGCCGTGGCGGGAGCAGCTGAAGGTCTACCGGGAGGTCTACCGGGAGCGGCGGGACGCGATGCTCACCGCGCTGGAGGACCTGATGCCGGCCGGCACCACCTGGACCACCCCGGCCGGTGGCCTCTTCGTCTGGGCGAACCTGCCGGACGGCCTGGACGCCAAGGCGATGATGCCCCGCGCCATCGCCGCCCGGGTCGCCTACGTGCCGGGCACCGGCTTCTACGCGGACGGCTCCGGCACCGGCAACATGCGACTCAACTTCTCCTTCCCGTCGCCGGAGCGGATCCGGGAGGGCGTCCGCCGCCTCGCCGGCGTGATGGAGCAGGACATCGCCATGCGCCGGGTCTTCGGCACGGTGACCCCGGCCGAGCGCCGGCGGCAGGGCGGCGCGGACGCGCCGGGACCCGACTTGGCATGATTCCGGCATGGCCGTGACCTCTGCCGGGGCAACCCCCGTGACCGATCCCGCTGTCACCGCCGACCTGCACGTGCTGGTGCTCGCCGGTGGCCTCTCCTACGAGCGGGACGTATCGCTGCGTTCCGGCCGCCGGGTGCTCGACGCGCTGCGCGCGGTCGGCGTGGAGGCGGAGCTGCGGGACGCCGACGTGGCGCTGCTGCCCGCCCTGGCCGCCGACCCGCCCGACGCGGTGGTGATCGCGCTGCACGGCGCGACCGGCGAGGACGGTTCGCTGCGCGGCGTCCTGGACCTCTGCGGCGTGCCGTACGTGGGCTGCGACGCCCGCGCCTCCCGGCTCGCCTGGGACAAGCCGTCGGCGAAGGCCGTGCTGCGGGAGAACGGCATCCCCACCCCCGACTGGGTGGCGCTGCCGCACGACCGCTTCTCGGAGCTGGGCGCGGTGGCGGTGCTCGACCGGATCGTGGACCGACTGGGGCTGCCGCTGATGGTGAAGCCGACCCAGGGCGGTTCCGGCCTGGGCGCCGCCGTGGTCCGGGACGCCGCGGCGCTGCCCGCCGCGATGGTGGGTTGTTTCGCGTACGACTCGACGGCGCTGGTCGAGCGGTACGTGCCCGGCATGGATGTGGCCGTCTCCGTGGTGGACCTCGGTGACGGCCCGAGCGCCCTGCCGCCGGTGGAGATCGTGCCGCGCAACGGCGTGTACGACTACGCGGCCCGCTACACCGCCGGCCGGACCACCTGGCACGCGCCGGCCCGGCTGGACAGCGCCGTCGCCGACACGGTCACCGAGGTGGCGCTGGCCGCGCACACCGCCCTGGGCCTGCGCGACCTGTCCCGGGTCGACCTGATCGTCGACGCCGACGGCCGACCGCACGTGCTGGAGGTGAACGTCTCGCCGGGCATGACCGAGACGTCGCTGCTGCCGCTGGCGATCCAGGCGGCCGGGCTGGACTTCGGCCGGGTGCTGGGGTCGCTGGTCAGCCGCGCCGCCGCCCGGCGCGGCTGACCGCTTCCCGCGCGTGCTGCGCTGCCTTCGCAGCGGCCGGTTTTGAACTACCCGCCCGCTGCGTAGGGCCAGCGCTTCGGTGAACTACCGCCGGATCGGGCCGAGCACCGGCGCCACCGGGGCGGACCTGGACTTCGCCCGCCGCCGCTCGCTCTCCCGGCAGCAAGACGAAGACCGCGTCCAGTGGGTCGACGTTCCCCCGGTTACCACTTCGCGACGGTCTTCGCCGGCTGCGCGCTCTCTGCGGCGGCCTCACCTCACCGGCTCGGCTCCTCGGTGGGGCTGCGCGGCGGCCTGGCCGCCGACGCCATTCCAGTCCCGTTGACTGCCGGCGTCAGCCGAGCGGGCCCGGTCACGGTATCTGTCGCCGTCCCGGCGTCGTCACCGTCCCGGGATCGTCACCGTCCCGGGATCGTCACCGTCCCGGGATCGTCGCTGTTCCCGGGGTCGTCCCCTCGCCGGTAGCGTCGTCGTGCTGGGGAGCGTCACCCTCCAGGCCGCCGTTGCTGTTCTCCGCACCGGCGCTGTCCGCGTCGGCCGTCACCTCAGCGTCGTCGCCCGCAGTGCCCTCGTCGCCCGCCCTGACGTCGCCCGTGTCAGCTTCTGCGGCGGCGGCGTCCAAGTCGTCGGCCGGTACGGGCGTCTCCTCGTCCGACTCGATTACCGACACCGGCTCCTCCTGCTGCTGCTCTGCGGCCTCCTGCTCCCGAGAGGCCTGCGCGGACAGGCTGGACGGCGCCTGCCACTGGATGCGCGGCGGCTCGGCCAGTGGGCGTCCGCCGAACTCGGCCAGCCAAGCGGCCACCATGGCGAGGTTCTCCCGCCACCGGGACTCGGAGATGGGCGGCAGGATCGAGTCCCACAGCGACAGGAAGGTGCCCCGGAGCTGGAGCCGCCCGTACGGCCGGGCCAGGAACCACATGTGCAGGTGCGCCGACCCGTCGCCCCAGCGGTTGACGTGCACGCGGGCGACGCCGTCCAGCGACCGGATGGCGCGTTCCAGTCGTACCGTCATGACCCCCAGCTCGGCGGCGAGCAGGTTGGGCAGGTCGCCGAGGTCGAGGTGGGAGCGGGACTCCAGGATCAGCACCATCGGCAGGCCGGTGGGCCGGTCCATGGCGCGTACCCGCCATCGTTCGCCCACCCAGATGTAGGCGTCGTCGGGGGCGTTGCAGGCCGTGCATTCCCGGTGCCCTTCGCCCTTGCGGGGCGGCTCGACCGGGACCGGATCATCGAGGTGCTTGATGCGGAGGTCCCCCTCGAAGGGGAAGGAGGGCCACTGGGTGAAATCCGGGACTGCGGGAGGGGTGTCGTGCACGACGCTGACCCTAACCGAGTCGGAGACCGCTGTCCCTACCCGAACGACGACGATCGTGAGGCCGTCTCGTAGGTGGCGGGGTGTCCACCGAGTGCGCACCGAGGCCGCCTGAGAGCGGTTGTCCACAGGCTGGTGAGATCACCACCACAGCACGTCATCCACAGGCCAGCACGCCGTTTGACACCGTGTTTCACGTGAAACGAGGGGTGCCTGTGGAAAACCGCTGTGGATAACCGGGGGGTTGAATCCACAGCCCGACCACAGGCAGCGCGGGCCCGTTTCTCCCAACGAGCGAAGCGCCGGTTGGCTGCTGCCCGAAGCGGCGCTTCTGCCGGGCGTCGCGCGCCGAAGGGGCACCGCGATGGGCAGTGCGATGGGCAGTCCAGTCGTCGGCGCGCCTTATCTTCGATCTGCCGCAGCCGGTGTTCGGCTTCAGCGGGCCCGCGCCGCACGGGCCATCCTCGGTCCGGATCGCCTCCACGTCGTAGCGAGCGTCGGAGGCTGAGGCTGAGCGATCCGTGGGTTGGCTTGGACGACGCTTGCTCGTTTCACGTGGAACCTCGGCGGTTTCACGTGGAACACCGGGAGGAAGCCTTGCCCATGTGGGCGATCGGGCGCGGCGATGGCGGACCCCGCCGGGCAGCGCGCAGATGCGGAGCGACCGTCGTGGCCGTCCAGCCGGCCCGATGGCAACCGGCCGACCTCATGGAGCGAGGCGATTTGCCGCGCGGAGCGGTGGGCGCCCGTGATCGCCCCCCGATTGCGGCGTGTCGCGGTGCCCGAGCCCGGCGATACCGCGACACGCTGACCCCGGGGCCGCGTGGCGTTCATTGGGTTCGACCGGGTAGTTCGGCGACCTGGCCGCCATCGGTTCCGGCCGCGACCGGGTGGCGGTGTGGCTCCCTCTCGCCGTGATCCACAGGCCCACGATCGCGTCTTTGGGGGCGTTCCGGCCGCGCCCGTCGAAGGCACAGCCTTGCCGTTCAGATCGATCCGGCGGGGTGCCTGAGTCCTGGGCATGTCATGGGAGTGCATTCCCAGCGCCTCGTTTCACGTGAAACGAAGTACCCGGCCGAGCGGACAGGCGTCACCCCTTCCCGCCGGAGCAACCGTCGAAGCCCCTCAGGTGCCCCAGGCGGGACACGGTCGCCTCACCGCGACCCTGCTTGCCTCAGGAGCCCGCCAAGGGCTCAGGCGACGCTACAGGCCCTCCTATGACTGCCCCTGAAGGGAGGTCAGCGTGGGAGCCCCACGCCTACAACGTCGTCACCGAGCCGACGCCCGCCGCCGGCGAGGGCAAGTAGCCGGTCCGACGGGCAACCCGTCCGCCCAGTACGCGTTCACCCCCGTAGAGCACAGACGACGGCGACACCTTCCCGCACTGCGGTCGGCGCCTGCGTTCATAGAGGAGTCACCCCCCGCGCGTCCGTTCCGAGCGAGGCCGGTGATGGAGCCTGCCGACCACATCGCGAGTCCGGCGGGACGCTGCGAGCGCCGCCCACCCCAGCACGAACCGATCGCTCCTGCCGGTTCGCAAGCCATCCGCTGCCTGCCATCGGTCCCGCCGCCGGACACCGCGATCCACTCCACGGGCAACCCGAGTCGCGGGTCGAGCAGGTCTCGGTGAAGTGCCCAGCGACGCAGCCATCCGAGGAAGCCGGCGGCGGCACCGGGGCCCTCGCTGGCCTCCGCCCCACCCACCAGGGCGCACCGGTTTCACGTGAAACACGTCGCCGCCATCCCGCGCCCACGCCACCGACGCCGGCGCAGCCCGGCCGCGAGCCGCGCCGCCATGTCGTGGGTACGCCGGGCGATCGCCCGCAGCCCGTCCGGGCCTGCAGCCGCGGCAGGAAACAAACCGGCCGCGTGCCCTCAGGGGCGACGCGGCCGGTGACAGAACCAGGGCGGGGTCAGTCCTCCGGCTCCTGCTCGCCGACGCCGATGATGCCCACGATCCGCTCCAGGTCGTCCACCGTCGCGAACTCGATGGTGATCTTGCCCTTGCTCCGGCCGATGTCGACCTTCACCCGGGTGTCGAAGCGGTCGGAGAGCCGGTCGGCCAGATCGGTGAGCGCCGGGGCGTGCGGCTTGGTACGCCGCTTCGCCGCCGGCGTCTTCGCCGGCCCGTCGTTGAGCGCGAGCGCCACGATCTCCTCGGTCGCGCGTACGGACAAGCCCTCGGCGACGATCCGCAGGGCGAGCTGTTCCTGCGCCTCCGCCTCGTCGAGGCTCAGCAGCGCCCGGGCGTGGCCCGCGGAGAGCACGCCGGCGGCGACCCGACGCTGCACCTGCGCCGGCAGGTTCAGCAGGCGGATCGTGTTGGAGATCTGCGGCCGGCTACGGCCGATCCGCCGCGCCAGCTCCTCGTGGGTGGCGCCGAACTCCTCCAGCAGCTGCTGGTAGGCCGCGGCCTCTTCGAGCGGGTTGAGGTTCGCCCGGTGGATGTTCTCCAGGAGGGCGTCCCGGAGCATCGCGTCGTCCTTGGTGTCCCGGACGATCGCCGGAATGTTCTCCCGGCCCACCGCCTGGGCGGCCCGCCACCGGCGCTCGCCCATGACGAGTTCGTACTTCTCGGCGTCGAGCTGGCGGACGACGATCGGCTGGAGGAAGCCGACCTCCTGGATGGAGGTCTTCAGCTCCTCCAGCGCCTCCTCGTCGAAGACGTGCCGGGGCTGCTTCGGGTTCGGCACGATCGCGTCGACCGGGATCTCGGCGAAGCGGGCACCCGGCACCGGGCTCAGCTGCGGCTCAGGCGGCGCCGACGGGATGGCGACCGGCGCGGTCACCGCCTCGACGGAAGGGGTGCCCGCCGTACCGTCGCTGTCGGCTTCGACCGGCGCGGTGAGGGTGCTGCCCGGCGCCTCCGGTGCCGGCCCGGTCGGGATCAGCGCCCCGAGCCCTCGACCCAGACCGCCACGGGGACGGTTCTTCATGCGACGCCTCCCAGCGACTCGTGCGCACTACGCATTCCGGCTCACCGGCTCCTTGACACCGCGCTCGGCGATTTCCTGGGCGGCCTCGAAGTAGCTCGTCGCCCCCCGCGAACCGGGATCGTAGGTCATCACGGACTGCCCGTAGCTGGGTGCCTCGGACACCCGGACGTTGCGCGGGATGACCGCCTGGAGGACCTTGTCGCCGAAGTGGTTCCGGACGTCCTGCTCGACCGCGTCGGCCAGCCGGGTACGCCGGTCGTACATGGTGAGCAGGATCGTGGAGACCTCGAGCTTGGGGTTGAGGTGCTGCCGTACCAGGTTGATGTTGTTGATCAGCTGGTTGAGGCCCTCCAGCGCGTAGTACTCGCACTGGATGGGGATCAGCACCTCCTGCGCGGCGACCAGCGCGTTGACCGTCAGCAGGCCGAGCGAGGGCGGGCAGTCGATGAAGACGTAGTCGAAGTGACCCGGGTACGCGGCGATGGCCCGGGCCAACCGGGACTCCCGGGCGACCACGGACACCAGCTCGATCTCCGCGCCCGCCAGGTCGATGGTGGCCGGCACGCACCACAGGTTGGGGATGCCCTCGACCTCCTGGGCGACCTCCTCCAGCGGCACGCTGTTGATCAGGCAGTCGTAGACGTCCGGCACGCCGGTGTGGTGCGGCACGTTGAGCCCGGTCGAGGCGTTGCCCTGCGGGTCGAGGTCGACCACCAGCACCCGGTTGCCGTGCAGGGCGAGCGCCACCGCAAGGTTCACCGTGGTCGTGGTCTTACCCACGCCGCCCTTCTGGTTCGCGACGCACATGACCCGGGTCCGGTCGGGCCGAGGCATGGTCACCTCGCCACTCGGATTCAGGATCTGCACGGCGCGCATCGCCTCCATAGCCAACGGTGGGTCATCCTCTTCGCGCGTCGGGGTTTCACGTGAAACGTACGCGGCGGCGGCCGGGTCGACGGTCACGCCCCCGGCCGCCGGCCCCGGCGTGTTCGCGGCGACGGACTCGGAGTCCGCCACCGCGCCCGGGTGCGGCTGCTGGGGTACGGCGGGCGGCACGTTGCCACCGACCGGTGTCTCGAAGCGGGACGGTGCGCCGGAGTTGCGTTGAACCGGGGCGGTGCGGTCGCTGGGAGCGTTGACCGGCCGGCCCGCGTCGTCCGCGATGGGCGGCGGCGGAATGTACGACTCGGGAGAGGGGCGTGCGGCGCCGACCGCGGGCACGTCCCGACCGACCACCGGATCGCAGTCCGGCGGGCCGGCGGAACCCGGCGGGCCGTCGGCGGGCCGGGAGTCGTGGTCGGTTTCACGTGAAACAGGGTCCACTCCGGAGGGAAGGCCCTCCGGGCGTCTCACCCGTGGATCGTCGTACCTGCCGTCGTCATGCACCTGTCATCCCTGCCCGCTCCGGATGGTCGGTCCGCACCCCGTCAATCAGGCCACACGCGCACTCGCACCGCAGCGCGTACGGTCCCGGCGGGAGCGGTCGGGACCCGGTGCGCCCGACGCCCGCCCGCCCCACACTATCGACGCGCGGCCAGCCTACGGGGGACGGGCGCGGCGGGTCCATCTCGGTTGTCCGCCGGCCGGTGCGACACGCCGGAACCCGAGCGGGGATCATCGAGCGCGCTTGCGTCCGCCCCGTGAGCGCTTGGGTGCCTTCTTGGCGGACGGCGGTCGGACCACCCGCTCGCGCACGATCTCCACCACGGTGGCCGGCGGGTCGATGACGCCGACCCCGCAGAGGTGCACGCTCGGCTCACCGCCACCGAGCCGGTCGACGGTCTCGGCGTGCTCCGCGATCTCGTCCGCCGCGGAGGAGCCCTTCACGGCGATCAGCCGGCCGCCGGGTACGACGAGCGGCAGGCACCAGCCGGAGAGCCGGTCGAGCGGCGCGACCGCTCGCGAGGTCACCACGTCGGCGCTGAACGGGCCGGTGCCCGTCGCGTCGGTGGCCGCCTCGTCGGCCCGGCCCCGGAACACCCGGACCGTCTTGGCCAGCCCGAGCTGCTGTACCGCCTCGACCAGGAAGGAGGTCCGCCGGGCCAGCGGCTCGACCAGGATCACCTGGAGGTCGGGACGGGCGATCGCCAGCACCAGCCCGGGCAGCCCGGCACCGGAGCCGACGTCGATGACGCTGGCCCCTTCCGGGATGCGCTCGGCTACGGCGGCACAGTTGAGCAGGTGCCGGTCCCAGATCCGGGGCGCCTCCCGCGGGCCGATCAGGCCGCGCACCACCCCGTCGGTGGCGAGCAGTTCGGCGTACGCGGCCGCCAGGTCCAGCCGGTCACCGAAGAGCGTCCGGGCCGCCGGGGCCAGCTCGGCCGGCAGCGCGGCGTCCTCCGGCGAGGGAACGGGGCGGACAGGCGACGGCCCGGGCGGCGTGCCACCCGGGCCGGTCACGGCGTCGGCCGTGGCGTCGTCGTGGGTCACCCGCTCAGTCCGCCGGCCGGACGATGATGCACCGGTTCGGCTCGACGCCCTCGGACTCGCTCTCCACACCGCTCATGGCGTTGACCACGTCGTGCACGCACTTGCGCTCGAAGGCGGACATCGGCTCCAGCCGGACCGGCTCGCCGTGCTCCTTGACCTTCTCCACCGCGTTCTTGGCCACGGCGGCGAGCTCCTTGCGCCGGGTGGCGCGGTAGCCGCCGACGTCGAGCAGCAGGCGGCTGGGCGCACCGGTCTGGCGGAACACCGCGAGCCGGGCCAGCTCCTGGAGCGCCTCCAGGGTGGCGCCGCGCTGGCCGACCAGGTTCTGCAGCCGGGCGCCGACCACCTCGACGACCGGACGCCCGCCGGAGACCAGCTCGTCGATGTCGCCGTCGTAGTCGAGGATGTCGAGCAGGCCCTCGATGTAGTCGGCAGCGATCTCGCTCTGCGCGAAGAGCTCGCTCTCGCCGGCGGCCTTCTTCGGGGCGGCACCCGCCTCGGCCGCCGCCTCCCCGGCCTCCTCGGGCTCGCCGTCACCGGTCGCGGCGGTCGGCACGATCTCCTCGTCCACGGACTGCTCCGCACTGGGGATGCTGGTGTCGGTCACGGTGTCATCTCCGTACTCGCTCGGCCGGACCGTCGGGTCCGCTGGTTTCCCGGGGCGCCCGGCGGGAGAAGGCCGGTGCCCACGGGCACGTCTTGTACGGGCAGTCTCGCCCGTGACGCGCCAGGCGCGGCGGTTCCGGCCCGGCGCCGGCCGTACGGCGGCTGCGCGATGCCGGAAGGCCGCCGCCGGTGGTCCCGACGGCGGCCCTGGGGTCAGCCCTGCCGCTTGGCGGGCCGACCCTTCTTCGGGTTGGTGGGCTTCGCACCCGGCTTCGGCCCGGCGACCTTCGGCGCGGCGGGCTTGGCCGGCACCTGCGCGGCCGGCTTGGCGCGGTTGAGGAAACCACCGATCTTCGTCGGCTGCACCGGGCCGCGGTTGCCGGTGGTCGCCTTGTTTCCGACGACCCCCTTGTTGGTCACCAGCGGCGGGAACTTGCGCAGCACCCACTGCTGCTGGCCGAGGGTGAAGAGGTTGTTGGTGACCCAGTAGATGATCACACCGATCGGGAAGATCGCGCCGGAGATCAGCAGCGACAGGGGGATGCCGTAGAGCATCAGTCGCTGCACCATCCGCTGCTGCGGGTCCTCCGCCCAACCGGTCTTGAGGATCATCTGGCGGCTGGTCAGGTAGGTGGTGCCCATCATGACCAGGACCAGGATGCCGGCGATGATCTTCACGGTGGTGCCGTTGGCGCCGAGGCGGGCCAGCTCGTCGGCGGTCGAGCCGAACTTGCCGGCGATCGGGGCGGTGAAGAGCTTCGCGCTGGAGGCGCTGTTGAACTGGTCGACCGACCAGCCGTACAGGGTCTTGCTCGACTTGCCCGGGTCGAGGCGGCGCAGCACGTGGAAGAGGCCGAGGAAGACCGGGATCTGGAGGAACATCGGAAGGCAGCCCATCAGCGGGTTGGCCTTTTCCTTCCGGTAGAGCTCCATCATCTCCTTCTGGAGCGTCTCCCGGTCACCCTTGTGCTTCTCCTGCAGCTCCTTGACCTTGGGCTGGAGCGCCTGCATCGCCCGCTGCGACTTGATCTGCTTGACGAAGACCGGGAAGAGGATCACCCGGACGGTGACCACCAGGAAGATGATCGAGAGGATCCAGGCCCAGTTCGTGCCGAGCACCGCGCCGACCGGCACCTTGATGGCGTCCCAGGCCGAGTGCCAGGTCAGCAGGATCCACGAGATGGCGTAGTAGATCCAGTCGAGACTCAATTCTCAGGCTCCAGTCACGTCGGCACGGCGGCGGCCGCCCGGCTCGGGCACCGGGTCGTGTCCACCTGGGTGGAAAGGGTGGCAGCGCGACAAGCGCAGGACCGTCAGGCCGGCTCCCCGGAGCGCGCCGTGCCGCGCCACCGCCTCCAGGGCGTACGCACTGCACGACGGGTAGAACCGACAGCGGGCCGGCAGCGCCGGGCTTATCCAACGACGGTACGCGATGATGGGACCACTCAGCACTCGGGCACCCAGGCTGGTAGGCCGCGAACCGGCCGATCCGGTGCTCATCGGGACCGCCGCCCCCGGGGTGCCCGTGCGGCGGCGATCGCCGCGTCCAGGTCGGCCCCCAGCCGGAGGTAGTTCGCCTCGGCGGCGGCCGGCAGTGCGCGTACCACCAGGGTGCTTCCCTCGGGCAGCGCGGCCAGGCGCTCGCGGACCAGGTGCCGCAGCCGGCGCCGGACCTTGTTGCGGACCACGGCGGGGCCGACGGCCTTGGACACGACGAAGCCGGCGCGGGTCGGCGCGGAGATCATCTCCGTGCCGCTGACCCGCGCCGGCTCCGGCGAGGTTGTCGCGGTGGGTTCGGGGGTTGCCGGCAGCGTCAGGTGAACGACGACGGCACCTCGTCCGGCGCGTCGGCCACCCCTGACCGCTGCGGCGAAGTCAGTGCTGCGCCGCAGTCGCTGTGCGGCCGTCAGCACGACTGCCCACGTCCCCCGGACCGGACCCGGTCGGCTCAGGCCGACAGGCGGGTGCGGCCCTTGGAGCGGCGGGTCGAGATGATGGCGCGACCGGCCCGGGTGCGCATGCGCAGCCGGAAGCCGTGGGTCTTCGCGCGCCGGCGGTTGTTCGGCTGGTAGGTGCGCTTGCTCACGTCAGGCTCTCCGTTTTCGTACGTCCACGGCGCGGGATCGCCGGGGTCGTGTGGTGGTCCAGGCCACCTCGGCGGTGACCTCCGATCCATGCTGCCCGGCGACCCCGGGACCTCGGCGATGCGGGGAAGCGATCGCGGACAGCAAGCACCCATCACCCTAGCAGAGGGCGACAGAGCAGCCCCTCCAGCCTACGCAGGGGGGCAATGACCGTCAAACAGGTCGCTGGAGGCACGAGCAGGGCGGCCGTACGACCGAACCGGCGGTTTTCACTGATGCCGCCAAGCGGCCGGAGCGTCGGCGGTTGATGGTGCCGGGCCGTCGCTGTTACCGTGCCCGATTGCGGTCAGCGTCGGGGGTCCGGGTTGTCGCTGGCAGGCAAGACCGGACACGGCAGTGAATCGTTCGCCACGGTGAACCCGCGCAACGTCCCGCCCGACCAGGGGGGCAGGTCCGACCCGCGCACGGCGGGCGGCACAATCGGTCGGTACACACAGGCTGTGGATAACTTGTGGATGCCGGTCGGTCAGCCGCCCGGTGGGGTGAGGTACCACCCGCTCGAACGCGGTGGCGGGCCCGGAACGGCCGACTGGACGACAGCGGCGACCGGGAGCAGAGGCGAGGGGGTGGCACGACGGTGGCCGGTACGACCGACCTTGCCGCGGTGTGGACCGCGGCGACGGACGAACTCGCCGACGAGATCATCTCCGCGCAGCAGCGTGCGTACCTGCGGCTGACCCGACTGCGGGCGATCGTCGAGGACACCGCGCTGCTCTCCGTCCCGGACGCCTTCACCCGGGACGTGATCGAGTCCCGGCTCCGCCCGGCCATCACCGAGGCGCTCACCCGGCGGCTGGGCCGGC
>NZ_JAEVHN010000071.1:0-16952 GCF_016803375.1 Micromonospora sp. 4G55 | reverse complement strand
GGCCGGGGCGGGGCCGCGACCCGGGTACCGGGGGTGACCACCGGCAACGTCACGTCGGCGCGTGGTGGATGTCGGTCGGGTCCGGCCGGAACAGGCCTGCCCCCGTGACGTCGGCGCCAGGCCGGGGCGCGGGCGTCGGGTTCGGCACGGTCGTCGCCAGAGCCGGCGCATCGGCTCCGGCCCGGAACCAGGCCGCCGTCGAGGCGGGCTGGCGGACCGGGACGGGACGCCGGGACACCGTCTCCACCCGGACGAGCGCCGACTCGGGCACCTCGACCTGGGCCACCGTGCCGGTGCCGGTGTTGTGCAGCTGCACCCGGATCCCGTACCGGGCGGCCAGGTGGGCCACCACGTGCAGGCCCATGCTGCCGGCGGCGGCGCTGGAGAGCACCGCCGGGGCGAGCAGCCGTTTGTTGATCGCGGCGAGCCGGCCCTCGCTGATGCCGATGCCCTGGTCGTGCACGCGCAGCGTGAGCCCGTCGACCGTCCGTCGGCCGTCGACCTGCACCAGGGTGTGCGGCGGCGAGTAGTTGGTGGCGTTCTCCAGCAGCTCGGCGAGGAGGTGGACCAGGTAACCCACCGCCGACCCGTGCACCGCGGCCGCCGGCACGTCGATCTCCACCCGGGTGTAGTCCTCGATCTCGGAGGAGGCCGCGCGCACCACGTCGGCGAGCAGGTGGTCCCCCTCGTACGCCCGCCCCGGCTCCCCACCCGCGAGGACCAGCAGGTTCTCCCCGTTGCGGCGCATCCGGGCGGCGAGATGGTCCAGCGCGAAGAGCCGGGCCAGCGCGTCCGGATCGGTCTCGTCGCGTTCGAAGTCGTCGAGCAGGCGCAGCTGCCGGGTGATCAGGGTCCGGATCCGGCGGGCCAGCGCCTCGGCCATCCGGGTCACGTCCAGCCGCAGCTCGGCCTGCTCGCCGGCGAGCCGCAACGCCGCCCGGTTGACCGTGTCGAACGCCTCGGCCACCTGCGCGACCTCGTCCCGTCCCTGCCGGATGTCCTCGGTCAGCCGGGTCGTCTCGCCCTCGGCCGGCGTGCCCTCACCGGCCGCGATCGCGGTGATCCGCTCGGGCAGTTCCGAGTTGGCCACGGTGAGCGCCGCCACCCGCAGCCGGCGCAGCCGGCGGCTGGTGCGTACGGCCAGCAGCGCGGCGGCCACCAGCGAGGCCGCCGCGACGGCGGTGGTGGCGCCGCCGGTGACCAGGGCCCGCCGGCGGGCGTCCCGGGCCAGGCTGGCGGCCTGCTGGTCCAGGTCCTCGGAGAGCTCGCGGCCGAGCAGGTTGTAGCGCCGGATCGTGCCGCTCTGGGCCACGTACCAGGCGTCGCCGTCGACCTTCAGCGCGGCGACCAGGGTCTCGCCCTTGACGGCGGTGTCCCGCATCCGCTGGGCGGTCGCCACGTCGGTGCCGGCGACCAGCCGGGCGTACGCGGCCTCGGAGTCCTCGTCGGCGATCCGGGAGAACTCGGCCTGACGCTGCTCCCGCGCGCCCCGCAGCTGGCCGAGCCGGACCAGTTCGCCCTGGGCCAGTTCGCCGCGGACGAAGACCGTCCGGAGCAGGTCGCGTTCCAGCGCGGCCAGGTGTTCCTGGCTGGCGACCGCCGCCACCTCCCGGGCGGCGTTGGCCAGCTCGGTGTCGCGCAGCTGCGCGGGCAGCGCGTCGGCGACGGTGAGCAGCGACTCGACCAGTGCCACGTAGGTGGGGTCGGCCCCCTCCGACGCGGGCGCCGATCGCCGGGCGGGGTCGAGCTGGTAGAGCTGGTCGTCGGCGGTGTCGAGCACCCGCCCGAGGTCCGGTGCGGCCCGGCGGGCGTCCCGGCTGGCGGTGCGGAACCGGTCGACGGCGGTGTCCACCCGCAGCCGCTGGGCGTCCACCAGCGGCCGGCCGGTGGAGCCACCCCGCTGGCGCAGGGCGGCCGTCTCGCCGAGTTCCCGCTCCAGCTCGTGCACCAGGCGCACGGTGGCGGTGGCGGTGCCGGCGAGGACCCGGGCCCGGTCGGCGTCGGCGGAGGCGTCCAGCGCGGTGCTGGTCTGGGTGGCGCCCAGCACGACCAGGCCGACGGTGGCGACCAGGATCGGTGCGAGCAGTTGGGTGCGGACCGACCAGAGCCGGTCGGTGTGGTCCGCCGGCCGGTTGTGCCGGCGTATGCGGGCGGGGCGGGGGAGCGGCACGCGGGTCTCCCGGGAATGGTCGGGGGACGCCGGGGTCCGGGCGGTCGCCCGGACCCGGCGCCGTCGGTCAGCTCGCGCCGAGGTCCTGCAGGGCCTTGGCCGCCCCGCGGTGCAGCGGTACGGGGTCGGTCTTGCGGGCGTTGTCCAGGTTGATGCCCTTGGCGGCCGGGTTGGCCTGGGCCAGCGTGTCCTTCTTCTCGAAGACGGTCCGCGCGACGGCGCAGGCGACGTCGGCGTTGAGGTCCTTGCGGACCAGGAGCACGTTGGGCACCACGATGGTCGGGGTGTCCGTCGCCGTCTTGTAGACGTCCGCGCGGATCGTCCCGGCCTGGTACGCGGGGTTCAGCTCGGTCATCTTGGGCAGCAGCGGGGCGATGTCGAGGAACTTCACCTTGTCGCCGGCCGTGGTGAACAGGTCGGTGAGCCCGGCGGTCGGCACCCCGCCGGACCAGAAGAAGCCGTCGATGCTGCCGTCCTTGACCCCCTCGACGGTCTTGGCCAGGTCGAGCCGCTGCGCCTGGACGTCCTTCGCCGGGTCGAGACCGGCGGCGGTGAGCAGGCGGTTGGCGATGACCTCGGTGCCGGACTTGGGGGAGCCGGTGGAGATCTTCTTGCCCTTCATGTCGGCGACCGAGCCGATGCCGGCGTCGGCCCGTACGACCACCTGGGTGTAGTTGTCGTAGATCCGGGCCAGCGCCTCCACCGGCTGCGGCGAGGTGAAGCTGCCCTTGCCCTGCACCGCGTTGACGGCGGTGTCGAAGAGCGAGAAGGCCACGTCGTACTGGCCGCCGACGAGCTGCTCGATGTTCTGCACCGAGGCGCCGGTCTCGGCGGCGGTGCCGGTCAGTTTGCCGTCGGTCGTCGCGGAGAGTTGGCCGGCGAGGGCGTTGCCGACCGGGTAGTACACGCCGGTGGCGTTACCGGTGGCGATGCGACCCGGGTGCTGTCAGTGACCTTGCAGGTGATCTCGCTGGCGGCGTCGTCCTTCGTCGCGCCGTCCTGTTTGCCCCCGCAGCCGGCGGCGCCGCTCGCGACGAGGGCGAGCGCCCCCACTCCCGCGGCCAGCCGCACGTTGATCCGTCTCACTGTTTTCCTCCCCATGGTTCACCGGTGGTGTTGCCGACGGCTCGCCGGTCCGGTTGGCGGAGCCGCGTCGTACGAGGACACCCGCCACCACGGCGGCGGCCAGGACCGCGCCGACCGTGACGGGTACGGGTTCGAGCCAGAGCAGCGTCAGCCCGGCGAGCGCGCCGAGGATCCGCTCCGGTACGCCGGCCGGGCCGACGCCGGGCAGCCAGCCGCCCGCCGCCACGGCCAGCACGGCGACGCTGAGTGCGGAGACCACCGCGGCCACGGCGACCCGCTGCGGCCCGCCGATCCCGAGCAGCCCCAGCCCGGCCGGGGTGATCACGAAGGCGATCGGGATCAGGTAGGCGGCAGGGCGTACCGCAGGGTCTGCCACATGGTCGGCACCAGCCGGCCGCCGGTGACCGCGGCGGCGGCCACCGCGGCGAGCGCGGTCGGCGGGGAGACCTCGGACAGGACCGCGAAGTAGAAGACGAACATCGCCGCGGCGGGCGCGGCGACGCCCAGGTCCAGCAGGGCCGGGCCGATGATCACCCAGCCGATCACGAACGAGGCGGTGACCGGCACGGCCAGCCCCAGCAGGCTGAGCGCGACGGCGGCCAGCACGGCGGTGAGCGCCAGCACCACGGCCGGGTCGGACGAGACCGCCTGCGCGCCGGAGACCAGCAGCGCCGCCGCCTGCGGGCCGAGCCCGGTCTTGGTGGTGGTCGCCGTGATGATCCCGGCCGCGGCGCAGACCGCGCTCACCGCGAGCACCCCGCGCGCGCCGGCGCCCAACGCCTCGACCAGCCGGGCCGGGGTGAGCCGGTGCCGACGGTCCAGGAAGGACAGCGCGGCGGCCAGCACGGTCGCGCCCACCACCGCCTTCGTCGCCGAGACGCCCAGGGCGAGCAGGCCCGTGATCACCAGCAGGGACAGGAAGTGGTAGCCGAAGCGGCCCAGCAGCCGCCAGGGCGAGTCGGTGTGGACGACCACCGGTCGCACGCCCGAGCGCCGGGCGTCGATCTCCACCGCGAGCAGGATGCCGAGGTAGTACAGCACCGTCGGGATGGTCGCCCAGCCCAGCACCTGCAGGTACGACACGCCCAGGTACTCGGCGATGATGAACGCGGCCGCGCCGAGGGTGGGCGGGGACAGGATCGCCCCGACGCCGGCGGCGGCGAGCATTCCGCCGGCGCGTTCGGCCGGGTAGCCGGCCCGGCGCAGCACCGGCCAGGTCACCGCGCCGACGCTGACGGTCGTCGCCGCGCCCGCCGGAGACCGTGCCGAGCAGGAAGCTGGCGGCGACCGCCGTGCGCCCGGGGCGGTCCGGGAGCGCCGGAAGGCGGCGGCGGAGAGTTCCACGAAGAACCGCCCGGCCCCGGAGAGGTCCAGCACCGCGCCGTAGATGGTGAACAGCACGATGTACGAGGCCGCGACGTCGAGCGGGGTGCCGTAGAACCCGCTGTCGGAGTTGTAGAACGCGTCCACGAGCTGGCTGAAGTCGAGCCCGGCGTGCGCCACCGGCCAGGACTGCGGCAGCAGCCCGCCGTAGTAGCCGTAGGCCAGGAACAGCAGGCAGACGGCGGGCAGGATCCAGCCGGTGGTGCGCCGGCAGGCCTCCAGCAGCAGGAGCAGCAGCACGGTGCCCATCGCGACGTCGAGCCCGACGAGCAGGCCCTGCCGGTCGAGGAAGGCGTCGTATCCGCCGCCCCCGCCGCCGACGGTGAACGGCAGCACCGGATAGAGGCAGGCGACCAGGGCCGCGGCGGCCAGCAGCCAGTCCGACCGGGTCGGCCCGGTCGGGTCAGGCCCGTCGCCGGAGGCGGGCGTGCGGCCCGGCCGCCAGGGGATCGAAAGGCCCGCCGGGTACGCCAGGAACACCGTCGGCAGCACGCCGGCCAGGAAAAGGATCAGGTAGTACTTGCTGCCCTGCGTAAGTGGTTGGAAGACCTGGACAAGTGCCAGCAGCGCGATCCCCACCGTCGTGCCGGTGACCAGAAGACGGACCGGGCCGGTGAGCGAGCGCCCCGGTTTCTCGTCCTCGAATTGCGCGGCGAGTTCGCGGGTGTCCGGCACCGTGGCGTGGGGTGGTGCGACCGCCGTGACCTGCGGCGACAGGGGTGCCGGAGCGTCCTTGAGGGCGGCTCTCGCCCCCTTGGAGCCGGTGGGCGGCACCGGTGGGGCGGGACCGTCGGAGAAGCGTACGGACGACACGAGGGGGCACGATACGCCAATTATCTACGCCATGGAACATTGCCGATTATCATTGCGGTCGGTAATGGCGATCTATTTCAATCACGCAGAGAAATCTGAGTAAAGGAGGATTTAACAAATTGATGGAGCTGAACTGTTGACAGGCGCTGGGGGGCGGGGGGCGTCCGAAAAGGATCTGTCCAGTATGGTCCGCATCGCCCCGCCGACGGGCCGCGTCGACGGCCCGACGGCCGGGTGCACGGGAGCGTGCCGGGCGGTGACTGTCCGTAGTGTCAACTACTCTGCGTTGTCGGATCCGAGCCGGCTGTGGCGGGGCGGGAAACCCGTCGAGGGTGTCGGACGTCGCCGGTAGGGTCGGCCGGTGACCACTGCTCAACCACTCATCCAGGCTCGGGGGCTGGTGAAGCGGTTCGGCGACTTCACCGCCGTCGACGGCATCGACGTCGAGGTGCGCCCCGGCGAGGCGTTCGGCTTCCTCGGGCCGAACGGCGCCGGCAAGTCCTCCACCATGCGCATGATCGGCTGCATCTCCCCGCCCAGCGGTGGGGAGCTGCGCATCCTCGGCATGGACCCGGTGCGCGACGGCCCCGCCATCCGGGCGCGGCTCGGCGTCTGCCCCCAGCTCGACAATCTCGACCCCGAGCTGACCGTCCGGGAGAACCTCACCACCTACGCCCGCTACTTCGGCGTGCCCCGCGCGGTGGCCCGGGCGCGCGCCGCCGAGCTGCTCGACTTCGTGCAGCTAACCGAGCGGGCCGACAGCAAGGTCGAGCCGCTCTCCGGCGGCATGAAGCGCCGGCTGACCATCGCCCGCGCGCTGGTCAACGAGCCCGAGATCGTGCTGCTCGACGAGCCAACCACCGGGCTCGACCCGCAGGCCCGGCACCTGGTCTGGGAGCGACTGTTCCGGCTCAAGCAGCAGGGGGTGACGCTGGTGCTGACCACCCACTACATGGACGAGGCCGAGCAGCTCTGCGACCGCCTCGTGGTGATGGACGGCGGGCGGATCGTCGCCGAGGGCTCGCCCCGGGCGCTGATCGAGCGGCACTCCACCCGCGAGGTGGTGGAGCTGCGCTTCGCGGCCGAGTCGCAGGAGGCGTTCGCCGGCAAGCTCGACGGGCTGGGGGAGCGGGTCGAGGTGCTGCCCGACCGGATCCTGCTCTACGTCACCGACGGGGACGCCGCCGTCGGCCAGGTGGAGGCGCGCGGCCTGACGCCGGCCAGCGTCCTGGTCCGGCGCAGCAGCCTGGAGGACGTCTTCCTGCACCTCACCGGCCGCACCCTGGTCGACTGACGGCCGTGGGCGGGGCGGCCCCGGCCGCTGGGTAGCATCGGCGGTCGACGGGGGAGGAGTGTCCATCATGGATGCTGGATCGAGGCGCCAGGCCGGGCTGACCGCGCTCTACCTGGGCGTGTTCGCCACGATCTGGTTCAGCGTGCCGGCGGCCGACCCGCCGCTGCGCGCCGCGCTCGTGGTGGCCAGCGGCCTGGCCCTGCTCACCGCGCTGCTCGGCGCGGTCGTCGTGGTCCGGACCGGGCGCACCGCCGCCGCCCTGCCCCGGGACGGCCGCCGACCGCCGGTACGGCCTCATCGTCGCCGTCGAGTTCGCCGTGGCCGTGCTCGGCGCCCTCGCCCTGGCCGGCCTCGGCTGGTCGGAGTACGTCCCGGTCCTGGTCTGCGCGGTGGTCGGGCTGCACTTCGTGCCGCTGGCCCCGGTGCTGCGCGACCGGCTGCTGGTGCCGCTCGGCGGCGCGCTGTGCCTGGTGGCGCTGGCCGGGCTGGTCGTCGCGCTCACCTCGTCGGTCCAGGCCGGCCTGGTCGTCGGCACCGGCGCCGGGCTGCTGCTCTGGGGCTACGCCGCGCGCGCGTTGCTCGCCACGACCCGCACCGCCTGACCGGCGCCCCACGACGGTCCACCGCCGGGCCCGGTAAAGGGCGCGACACGCGAGGCGGGCGACCGTAGGGTTGCCGCGGCCTGTCGTACCCCCGGGGTAGGAAGGCCGTGGTGGACGGCGGGCGAGACGAGGTCCGGGTGAGCGTGGCGCAACGGCCCCCGTTGCCGAGGGTGCCGGCGCTGGCGGTGCTGGCGCACTACCTGACCGGCTACCGCCGCACCTGGCGGGCCGGGGTCTTCTCGTCCTTCCTGCTGCCGACGCTGACCGTGGTCGGCTTCGGCCTAGGCGTGGGCGCGTACGTCGACCAGGGCGTCGACGGGGTGCGCTACCTCGACTGGATCGTGCCCGGGCTGCTCGCCTCGACCGCGCTCCAGGTGACCATCGGCGAGTCGACCTGGCCGGTGTTCAGCAACTTCCAGTGGATCAAGACCTACTCGGCGCAGACCGCGGCGCCGCTGCGGATCCCCGACATCCTCGCCGGCCACCTGGCCTTCGTGCTGTTCCGGGCGCTCACCGCCAGCGTCGCGTTCCTGCTGGTGACGGCGCTGTTCGGCGCGCTGCGTTCGGGCTGGGCGGTGGCCACTCTGCCGGTGGTGGCGCTGCTCTGCCTGGCGGTCGCCGCGCCGACCTTCGCGTACGCGGCGGTGGTGGACAGCGACAGCTGGCTGGCCATGCTGTTCCGGTTCGCGGTGATCCCGATGACGCTCTTCGCCGGGATCTTCTTCCCGGTCGAGTCGCTGCCCGGCGTGCTGCGCTGGCCGGCGTACGCGACGCCGCTCTGGCACGCGGTCGACCTGTGCCGGGCGGCGACGCTCGGCGTGGCCCCGCAGTGGTCGGTCGCCGGCCACCTGCTCTACCTCGCCGCCTGGGCGCTGGGCGGCTGGTTGCTGGCCGCCCGCCTTTTCCGTCGCCGGCTCGTGGTCTAGGAGGCTCGCGTGGTCACTCTCGTCCTGCCCCGGCTGCTCGACGTCTCCGGCACGTCGCGCCGGTCGGCCTCGGTGGTCGAGCGCAACGTGGCGGCGCTCAAGGCGGTCTACTGGCTGTTGCTGCTCTCCGGGTTCGTCGAGCCGGTGCTCTACCTGTTCTCCATCGGGGTCGGGGTGGGCCAGCTGATCGACGGGCTCACCCTGCCCGACGGCCGGGTGGTGGAGTACGCCGCGTTCGTCGCCCCGGCCATGCTCGCCGCCTCGGCGATGACCGGGGCGCTGGCCGAGACCACCTTCAACTTCTTCGGCAAGATGAAATACCTCAAGCTCTACGACGGGATCATCGCCACCCCGGTGCGACCCTTCGAGATCGCGCTCGGGGAGCTGGGGTGGGCGATGGTGCGCGGCTCGGCCTACTCGGCGGCGTTCCTCGCGGTGATGGTGGCGATGGAGCTGACCTCCGTGGGGCGGGCGTTGCTGGCGTTCCCGGCGGCGGTGCTGGTCGGCTTCGCCTTCGGCGCGGCCGGCATGGCGCTGGCCACCTTCATGCGCAGCTGGCAGGACTTCGACCTGATGGGCTCGGCGCAGTTCACCCTCTTCCTCTTCTCGGGCACCTTCGTGCCGGCCGAGGACTACCCGGCGCTGCTGCGCTGGGTGGTGGAGGTGACTCCGCTCTACCGCTCGGTGCACCTGATCCGGGAGATCTGTGTCGGCGGGTCCGGTTGGCTGTGGCTGCTGGACCTGCTCTACCTGCTGGCGCTGACCGGGCTCGGGCTGGCCGTGGCGTCCCGGCGGATGGTGGGCCTGCTCTACAAGTAACGGGTTAACGGGCGGCTTCCCCGGGGCATGTCGGGGGGACAACCGTTGACCACGAGGAGGGGCGATGGCCTCCGACGACACGTCCGCCCGGGCCGGGCGCGACCGCGACGACCAGAACACCGCGACCGCGGCCCGGTCCCGTTCGGGCGACCCGGGGGGCCGCGCCCCGCGCGGCAGCCGGCCGGTCGGCCCCGACGAGGGCCCGGACAGCCCGGCCGAGTTGCCCGGCTCCGGCTGGGTGGCGGCCCTGAAGCGCACCGTCAAGGAGTTCCAGGACGACAGCCTCACCGACTGGGCGGCCGCGCTGACCTACTACGGGGTGCTCTCCATCTTCCCCGGGCTGCTGGTGCTGATCTCCCTGCTCGGCCTGCTCGGTGACCGGGCCACCCAGGGGGTCAAGGACACCGTCAACCAGGCGGTGCCGGAGGAGAACATCCGGAAGATCATCGAGGGCGCCATCGAGCAGGCGGGCGCCTCGGGCGGGCTGGCCAGCATCGCCGCGATCGTCGGTCTGCTCGCCGCCTTCTGGTCGGCCTCCGGCTACATCGCCGCCTTCATGCGCGCCTCGAACACCATCTACGACGTGCCCGAGGGGCGGCCGATCTGGAAGACCCTGCCGATCCGGCTCGGGGTGACCGCGGTGATCGGCGTGATGCTGCTGGCCTGCGCGGTGATCGTGGTCTTCACCGGCGGCCTCGCCGAGCAGGTCGGTAGCGCGATCGGGTTGGGTTCCACCGCGGTGACGGTGTGGAACATCGCCAAGTGGCCGGTGCTGCTGCTCCTGGTCAGCCTGATGTTCGCGATCCTCTACTGGGCCTCGCCGAACGCCCGGCACGGCGGCTTCCGCTGGGTCAGCCCGGGCGGCGTGCTGGCCGTGGTGATCTGGCTGGTGATCTCCGGCCTCTTCGCCCTGTACGTCAGCAACTTCGCGTCCTACAACAAGACCTACGGCGCGCTGGCCGGCGTGATCATCTTCCTGGTCTGGCTGTGGCTGAGCAACATCGCCATCCTGCTCGGCGCCGAGTTCGACGCGGAGCTGGAGCGCGGCCGGGCCATCTCGGCCGGCCACTCGCCGGAGGAGGAGCCCTACGTCGAGCTGCGCGACGACCGCAAGCTCAAGAAGAAGCGCACCGCCGCCGGGGAGCGCTAGCCCCTCCGACCGGCCAGAGATCGACCCCGTCGCGTCCGGCGCGACGGGGTCGACCTTTTCTTGATCCACTTATAGCTTTTGTCCTAACGGACAAAAGTTGGCGGCGGATTGACCGAAGCTATGGACAGGAGGCACGGAAGGCTCCTACTGTGTCGGACACAACACATCGACGTCACATCGATGTGAACACCGACGCGGAGGTGGATCCCGTGCGGACGGTAGAACCCCTGCACCTACGGCTGTTGCGGCTGCTCCGCGACGCGGGGCCGGCGTCCCGGGCCGAGCTGGGTGACCGCCTCCAGATGCCCCGACCCCGGCTGCTGGCCGAGCTGGAGCGGCTGGTCGGGCTCGGGCTGGTGGCCGAGGCGGGACTTGCCGCCTCCCGGGGCGGGCGCCGCTCGACCCTGGTCGAACTGGACCCCCGGTTGCGCTTCGCCGCCGTCGACCTCGGCGCCAGCTCGATCGACGTCGAGGTGGTCAACGGCCGGCTGGAGCCGGTGGCCGCGTACGCCGAGCCGGCCGACATCCGCTCCGGCCCGAAGGTGATCCTGCACCGGGTCAACGAGCTGCTGCACAAGGCCCGGGTGGACGGGGCGTACGAGAAGCTGGACGGCGTCGGCGTGGGCGTTCCCGGGCCGGTGAGCTTCCGCGACGGGGTGCCCGTCTCGCCGCCCATCATGCCCGGCTGGGACCGGTTCCCGGTGCGTGAGCTGCTCACCCGCGAACACGGCTGCCCGGCGGTGGTCGACAACGACGTCAACATCATGGCGATCGGGGAACGCCACGGCGGGGTCGCCCACTCGATCGACGACTTCCTGTTCGTCAAGATCGGCACCGGCATAGGGTGCGGGATCTACCTGAGCGGCGAGGTCTACCGGGGCACCGACGGCTGTGCCGGCGACATCGGCCACATCCAGGTAGACGCGCACGGTGCGGTCTGCTCCTGCGGCAACGTCGGCTGCCTGGAGGCGGTCTTCAGTGGAGCGGCCCTGGCCCGCGAGGCCATCGCCGCCGCCCGGGCCGGCACCTCCCCGGCGCTCGCCGAACGGCTCGCCGCCCGGGGCGTGGTCACCGCCCGGGACGTCGCCGAGGGTGCGGTCGAGGGCGATGTCGCGTGCATCCAGCTGATCCGCGACGGCGGCCGGCGGGTCGGCCAGGTGCTGGCCGGACTGGTCAGCTTCACCAACCCCTCGATGATCGTGATCGGCGGCGGGCTGGCCCAGCTCGGCCACATCCTGCTCGCCGAGATCCGCAGCGTGGTCTACCGCCGGTCGCTGCCGCTGGCCACCGGCAACCTGCCGGTCGTCCTGTCCGAGCTGGGCCCTCGCGCCGGCGTCGCCGGCGCCGCGGTGCTGGCGAGCGACGTCGCCTTCGGGGAGGCATCATGAGCGCGGCCGAGGGCGGGACGGCTCCGCTGGTGACCCCGCCGGCCGACACCGTCGCGGGCGAGGTGGTCCTGCGCCTCACCGACGTGGTGAAGACCTTCCCCGGCGTACGGGCGCTGGACGGGGTGCAGCTGGAGGTGCGGGCCGGCGAGGTGCACTGCCTGCTCGGGCAGAACGGCGCCGGCAAGTCCACCCTGATCAAGGTGCTCGCCGGGGTGCACCGGCCGGACTCGGGGCACGTCGAGTGGCGCGGCCAGCCCGCCGCCTTCGCCGACCCGCAGGCCGCCATGCGCGCCGGGATCGCCACCATCTACCAGGAACTCGACCTGGTCGAGGACCTCTCGGTGGCGGAGAACGCCTTCCTCGGCCACGAGCCGCGCCGGCTCGGCTTCGTCCGGCGCGGACAGATGGCCCGCCGGACCCGGGAGATCCTGGGCCGGCTCGGCCACGGCGAGATCCCGCCCGGCCGGATGGTCCGCGCCCTGCCGGCCGCCGGCAAGCAGGTGGTCAGCATGGCGCGGGCGCTCTCCCACGAGGCGCGACTGATCATCATGGACGAGCCGAGCGCGGTGCTGGCCCACGACGAGGTGGGCAACCTGTTCCGGATCATCCGGGAACTCACCGCGCAGGGCATCGCGGTCATCTACATCTCGCACCGGTTGGAGGAGATCCGCGAGATCGGCGACCGGGTCACCGTACTCAAGGACGGCCGGACCACCGCGGCGAACCTGCCGGCCCGCGACACCCCGACCCGCGACCTGGTCTCGAAGATGACCGGCCGCACCATCGAGTACGTCTTCCCGGACCGCCCGGCCGGCACCGACACCGGCGCGGAGCTGCTGCGCGTCGACGGCCTCAGCCGGGCCGGCGAGTTCGCCGACGTCTCGCTGCGCGTGCGGGCCGGCGAGATCGTCGGCATCGCCGGGCTGGTCGGCTCCGGCCGCTCGGAATTGCTGGAGACCATCTTCGGCGCCCGCCGCCCGGACACCGGCACGGTCCTGGTGGACGGCCGGGCGCTGCGCCCGGGCAGCGTCGGCGCGGCCGTGCGGGCCGGCCTGGGGATGGCGCCCGAGGAGCGCAAGAGCCAGGCGCTGCTGCTCGGCGAGCCGATCCACCGCAACGTCACGCTCGCCACCTTCAGCCGGTACGCCCGCCTCGGGTTCACTGACGCCGGCCGTGAGCGCGGCGAGGCGGAGCGGATCGCCGACCGCCTCCAGCTCCGGCCCCGGGACGTGCGCCGCCCGGTCCGCACGCTCTCCGGCGGCAACCAGCAGAAGGTGGTGGTCGGGCGCTGGTTGCTCGGCGACACCCGGCTGCTGCTGCTGGACGAACCCACCCGCGGGGTGGACGTGGGCGCCCGGGCCGAGCTCTACCGGGTGATCCGCGACCTGGCCGCGCGGGGCGTCGGGGTACTGCTGGTCTCCAGCGAGGTGCCCGAGGTGCTCGGCCTGGCCGATCGGGTGCTGGTCATGCGCGAGGGTCGGATGGTGCGCGAGGCGCGGCCGGCGAACTGGACGAGAACACCGTGCTCGACCTCGTCATGGCGGGGTCTCTGATGGAAGGCGCGCCGGCATGAACGAGCGCACACAGTTCAGCGAGGTGGCGGCATGAGCGAGACCGCGACGCCGGAGAGCCGGGCGGAGCTGCCGGCGCAGTCCCCGCCCGTCGACCCGGCCGAGACGGCGGCGGCCGGCGGGAAGTCCGCCGGGCCGGGCCGGTTGTCCTGGTGGCACGGCGACGGCGGCGAGGGCGCGAAGCGCAACCTCGGCCTGATCGCGGTGCTGGCGGTGCTGGTCGTCATCGGCGCCGCCACCCGCTCGGACCTCTACTCGAACCCGGACTGGGTGTGGGGCAACACCCTCACCATCCTCAAGCTGGCCTCGGTGGTCGGCGTGGTGACCGTCGGGATGACCTTCGTGATCATCGGTGGGGGCATCGACCTCTCCGTCGGCGCGATCGTCGCGCTCGCCGGGGTCTGGTGCACCACGGTCGCCACCCAGAGCTACGGCGCCGGCGGCATGATCTTCTCGGCGCTGGTCGTCGGGTTGGCGGTCGGCCTGGTCAACGGGGTGCTCATCTCGTACGGCCGGCTGGTTCCGTTCATCGCCACGCTGGCGATGCTGGTCGCGGCGCGCGGTCTGGCCGCGGAGATCTCCGACAAGCAGACCCAGGTCTCGAACAACACCTTCATCAACGGGATCGCCGCCAACAAACTGCTCGGCATCCCGCTGCTGGTCTACATCCTCGCCGCGGTCGTCGCGGCCGGCTGGGTGCTGCTCAACCGCACCACCTTCGGCCGGCGTACGGTCGCGGTCGGCGGCAACCCGGAGGCGGCCCGCCTGGCCGGCATCAACGTCCGGCGGCACACCGTGCTGCTGTACGCGCTGTCCGGGCTGTGCTGCGGCATCGCCGCCATCATGCTCACCGCCCAGGCCAACTCGGCCCAGGCGGCGATGGCCAACCTCTACGAGCTGGACGCGATCGCCGCCGCAATCATCGGTGGCACGCTGCTCAGCGGCGGGCGGGGGACGATCGTCGGCTCCCTGCTCGGCGTGATCATCTTCTCGACGATCACCAACCTCTTCGCCATCAACGGCCTCTCCACCGAGGCCCAGAACATGGTCAAGGGCGGCATCATCGTGGCGGCCGTCCTGGTCCAGCAGGTGCAGTTCCGCAGCCTCACCCAGTTCCTCGGCCGCAACCGGGCCACCACCGCCTGACCGCCGCGGCGCGGTGACGCGCCGCCCTCTTCACGACCCACCGCATCTCGGCGGCCACCTGACGACGGTGGCCGGGATCCGCACACCCTCTTTCGCCCCATCACCGTCACTTTTGGAGGTCGTCATGACCCAGATCAGTCGTGACCTGTCCCGCCGCCGGTTGCTGCTCGGCGGGGCCGCCGTCGGCGCCGGCGTGCTCCTCGCCGGTTGCACCAGCAACGAGACCGAGCCCACCGCCGCGCAGACCAAGGCCGCGGCGGCCGGCGGCAACGCCGACCCGGGCAAGAAGGTGGTCGTCGGCTTCTCCGCCCCGGCCGCCGACCACGGCTGGATCGCCGCCATCACCAACAACGCCAAGGCGCAGGCCCAGGCGTACTCCGACGTGGAGTTCAAGTCCGTCGAGGCCGGCGCGGACGCGGCGGCGCAGCGGGCGGCGCTCTCCACGCTGATCTCGCAGAAGCCCGACGTCATCGTGCTGCTGCCGCACGACGGCAAGGAGCTCAACGCCTTCGGCCTGGAGGCGATGAAGGCCGGCATCCCGGTGGTCAACCTGGACCGGGCCTTCCCGGACGCCCGCGCCTACCGGCTCCAGATCAAGGGTGACAACTACGGCATGGGCGTGGCCGCGGCCACGTACATCATCGAGCAGCTCAAGGCCAAGGGCGTGAGCAACCCGGTCATCGGCGAGATCCCCGGCATCGACTCGCTGGAGCTGACCCAGGAGCGGTCGAAGGGCTTCGCCGACACCCTCGCGGCGAACGGTCTGAAGGTGGCCAACCGCCGACCGGCCGAGTTCACCGCCGACTCCGGCCAGCAGGCCGCCACCGGGCTCTTCCAGGCCCTGCCGAAGATGGACGCCCTCTGGAACCACGACGACGACCAGGGCATCGGCGTTCTCGCGGCGGTCAACCAGGCCAACCGCAAGGAGTTCTTCATGGTCGGCGGCGCCGGCTCGAAGAAGGCGATGGAGGACATCCAGTCCGACAACACGGTGCTCAAGGCCACCGTCACCTACAGCCCGTCGATGGCCTCCTCGGCCATCTCCCTGGCCCGCCTGATCGGCCAGGGCAAGGGCATGTCCGACCTGGTGGAACTCCAGGTGCCCAAGGAGATCGTGCTCGCCTCCGAGACGATCACCAAGGAGAACGCGAGCAACTACCTCAAGCTCGGGTTCTGACACACGGGGGGAGACCCACCTTGTCCACACAGCACAGCGAACTGCGGGTCGGCATGGTCGGCTACGAGTTCATGGGCGCCGCGCACTCGCAGGCGTGGCGCACCGTGAACCGGGTGTTCGAGCTGCCGGCGCGGGTCCGGATGGCGACGATCTGCGGCCGGGACGCCGGGAAGGTCGCCGCCGCGGCCGACCGGCTCGGCTGGGACGCGTACCGCACCGACTGGCGCGACCTGGTCGCCTCGGACGACATCGACGTGGTCGACATCTGCACACCCGGGGACAGCCACGCCGAGATCGCGCTCGCCGCGCTCGCCGCCGGCAAGCACGTCATCTGCGAGAAGCCGCTGGCCAACACGGTCGCCGAGGCCCGGGAGATGACCGCCGCCGCGGCCACCGCCCAGGCCGCGGGGGTACGGTCGATGTGCGGGTTCAACTACCGCCGGGTGCCCGCGGTCGCCCTGATGCGGCAGCTCGTCGCCGAGGGCCGGCTCGGGGTGCTGCGGCACGTCCGGGCGGCGTACCTCCAGGACTGGATCGTCGACCCGCAGTTCCCGCTGGTGTGGCGGTTGCAGAAGGACAGGGCGGGCTCCGGCGCGCTCGGTGACATCGGCGCGCACATCATCGACCTGACCCAGTACGTCACGGGCCAGCGGATCACCGGGGTCAGCGCGGTGACCGAGACGTTCGTCAAGGAACGGCCGTTGCCGGGCGGGTCGAGCGGCCTGGCCGCGCAGGCCGACGGCAACGGTCGGGCCACCGGCCCGGTCACCGTCGACGACGCGGCGGTCTTCGTCGCCCGGCTGGACGACGGGGCGCTGGCCACGTACGAGGCGAGCCGGTTCGCCACCGGTCGCAAGAACGCCCTCCGGGTGGAGATCAACGGATCCCTCGGGACCGTCGCCTTCGACCTGGAACGCCTCAACGAGCTGGAGTTCTACGACGCCACCCGACCCACGGCCGAGCAGGGCTTCACCCGCATCCTGGTGACCGAGGCCGAGCATCCGTACCTGTCGGCCTGGTGGCCGCCGGGGCACATCATCGGCTACGAGCACTCCTTCACCCACCAGATGCGCGACTTCGTCGAGGCGGTCGCGACCGGCGCCGACCCGACGCCCTCCTTCGCCGACGCGTTGCAGGTCCAGCTGGTGCTGGACGCGGTGACCCGGTCGGCGGAGCTGGGCTCCCGATGGACGGAGGTGGAGCCCGCGCTGGCCGCGCTCCCCGTCTGACCAGGCCACCTCCGGCGCCGACCGGCGAGGACCGACCGCGGTTGCGCCCCGCGGACGGGACGGGATCGGCACCGGAGGGCGTGCCGCCCCGGCCACCACGGCCGGCGGCGCACGCGTACGACGGTCGTCCGGTGCTGCCGGACCGGGATTCCCCGGCCGCACCGGAGGACCGCCACCACCGTCCCGGCGACCCGCAGC
>NZ_JAEVHN010000070.1:0-16970 GCF_016803375.1 Micromonospora sp. 4G55 | reverse complement strand
CGTGATGCTGGACGGTCTACGACTGCCGACGAGGAGATCCGCTGAGCGGCGGACGGTGCTGGACGACTGTCTGCGCACCCCCGATGGTTCGCTCAACTCCGCCGGAGCGATTCCACCGACTGGCCGGGACGGCAGTTACCTGCCGGCTCTGGTCGATGGTTCGTTGCTGGCTCGATCGGTAACGAGCCGCCTCCCGTTCCTGGCGGCCCGAGCAGGGCGACGACTGCTGCCACGATCGTCTCGATGGCCGGAGCTCCATGCTCTGAGGTGTCGATTTCAACGACGGCGTCGACGCCCTGCGGCGGTTCGAAGATCGACCGCTTCATCTCACCCCGCTGGAACAGGGATAGGAGCTGCTGGTCGATGGCCCCGCCTTCGGCCGCCCGAGCGCCAGTCGCCGGCCGATGACCGCCTCCTGGGCGACGACGTGAACAGCCAGCACTCGGGTGTCACACGCGAGCAGCACGTCCAGCAGCTCGCGGGACAACACCGAGGACTCCACGACGAAGCTCACCCCTGAGGCCGCGAGCAGCCGGACTGCGTCGACCATCACGGCCTCGGCCCGGCGGCTGACGGGACCACCGGCAACGTGGAAGTTCCGGTCGAGCTGGACCTGCCCGTCCTCGGCGACGGAGGCGGAGGACAGCCCAAGACCTGTCTTGATCTCATCGCGGGTCAGGAACGGGATACCGAAGCGGCACGGGCCACCCATGGCCAGTAGCGGCGGCCGGCTGGACGGTCTCCGACTCGCGGCTGCGGTGTACCTTCTGCCCGTGGTCACCCCCCAGGAGACGCTGCCGTCGCTGACCCATCCGGTGTTGTGCCGGCATCCGATCGACCTCCTCGGCCGCGCCCTGATGCGGGTCTCCAGTCGACGCCTCCCGCGAAGCTCGGCCAGCTGGCTGATCGGCCCGAGCGCGGGGCGCGACATCGTCGGGCACGACTGGGTGGAGCGAACGGCCACCGACCTCGGCGGCTCGCTGAGCACGGGCCCCGATCACGGCCTGCTGACCTCATTCGCCGCGCTCGGCGGCGAGGGTTTCGATCCCGCCGACGTGGACCCACGGATCGCCGACTTCTACGAGCGCGCCTCCCGGTGGCACCTGGATCTGTGGTCGGAGTGGTCCGCCGTTGCTTGGCCATTCGGCCGGATCATCACGGCCCTGCTCAGCGAACGGTTGCAGCAGGCCTGCCTGCCGATGCGGCCGCTCGACGCGTCGTACGGCATGACCAGCAAGGTGGTTCACATCCACGACGCGCACGGCGAGGTCGTCGGCTCGGCCTGGCTCCGCAACATGCGCAAGACAGGCCGCGTGACCTACAGCGGCTTTTACGGCGTCAGCACCCTTCCCGGCAACGGGCAGCCCAGTGTCCGTGTCGTGTTTCCCCTGCCGCTGGGCTCGTTGCAGGTCTTCCTCAAGCCCTCCGCCGGTCCGGACGGCAGCTTCCATCTGCACTCCCCGGCCGGAAGGTTCGGCGCCAACGGCGCATATCTCGTGCTGGAGCGGCATGACGAAACGCTCAGTGCACGCCGTATCCCGCTGAACGAACACTTCCATCTGTATGTCGACGAGGACGGTGACGTGCGGGCCGATCACAGCCTCAAGCTCTGGAACATCCCCGCAGTTCGGCTGCACTACCGGATGCGGCGCCAGCCCTAGAGAAGCCCAACCCGCGAATGTGGGTCGTCGGCGGTAATCATCGGACCGGTGGTGACACAAGCCAGGGTGAGAGTTCGTCAACCAGGCGGGAGTCTTGGATGGGTCCACCGGGAAAACGCGATGAGGACTGGTTCACCAGGGTCTACGCCGCCGACTACGGACAGGTCGTCAAGTACGGCCAGCGTCGGCTCGCCGATCTGAACGCGGCGGCTGAACTCGCTCAGGAGGTGTTCGTCATCGCCTGGCGGCGCCGCCGCGAGGTTCCGGACCGCAGCCTGCCCTGGCTGTACGGGGTGGCTCGGCGCCTGCTTGCGAACGAATGGCGAGCCCGGAGAGCCGCGCCGGACGTACTACCGATTACCGACGCCGGCCTTCTGCAGAGGCCGGGATCGTCCGGCGCCGACGCGACCGTTGGCGTAGCCGATCTCCAGGCCGCTCTGGCCACCCTCGCCGACCTCGATCAGGAAATCCTCCGGTTGGTCGGCTGGGAGGAGTTGACGGTCTCCGAGGCCGCTCAGGTCCTCGGCTGTACCCGCACCACCGCCGCAGTGCGCTTGCACCGCGCCCGTAGACGCCTCAACGACGCGATGTCGTACCGATCTGGATCACCGGCGCAGCAGCCGCTGCTGGCTGGTCCTCGAAAGGCTCTGTGATGTTCGGAGAAGAGCGAACGCGCACCCTCCTCAAGCCGATTGACCCCGCCCGGCACAGCACCATCGCACCGCCCCGGCTGTCGGCACCCGACCTGATCAGACGCGCAGAGGCAATCGCCGAGCCGGTCGCCCACCGCCGTCCGGCACGCCCGACCCGCAGACTGGTTCTGACGGCCGGGACGCTGGCCGTCGCGATCGGGGCCGCTGCAGTCGCCCAAACGTTCGGTTCGTCCGGCCCGGACACCTCGGAGACCGCCGGTCCGCCCGCGGCGGATCCGGGGGTGGTGCTCATGCCGGTGGCGTACGGCTCTGGCACCCGTGATGCCGGGAGCCAGCTGCGCGCGTTGGCGAGCAGGCTCGTCGACGCGGAGTACGACAACCGCACCGGCCGGTACATGTACCACCACACGAAGACGTGGGGCGACCCGGTGATGACGTCTGCTGACGGTCGCCACCAGGTCGCCTTCGCGGACGAGACCAAGGTCTGGCAGGCGGCCGACGGGACCGGTGAGCAGGTCACGATCCAGCTTGAGCCGCAGTATCCGGACCAGGAGTCCCGGGACTACTGGCAGCGCAACCTCAAGCCCAAGGCTGGGGCACCCGCCGCTGCCGGGCCCGCCCGCGTGCCGCTGCCGCCGTTGGATCTCGCGCCGCTGCCGTCGGAACGGACCGAATTGACGGAGCTGCTCAAGGTCAGGTTCGGGGCCGGCGCGGCCAGCAAGGAAGTCAGCACGGTGTACGGGCGGTACGTCGTCCCGCGTCGGACCCGCGCCGAGATCTTGCGGGTCCTCGCCGACGTACGTGGGTTCCGGTGGCGCGGTCAGGTGACCGATCGGGCCGGCCGTAAGGGCGTGGCCATCACCTTCGACGACCGCGAGCACAACCAGCAGTCCCTCCTGATCTTCGATCTGCACACCGGCGAACTGCTCGCCCACGAGCTGCTGACCCTCTCGCCGGTACGGATCAGCGCGTACCAGGTAATCCTCGGCACTGCCTGGACCGATCGACTCAACTGAATCGCCGGGATTGCCGATCTTCGCCATCCGACCTCCGCCGACGTACGACGATGTCGGAGAGCCGATGGGTTCTCGGAGGTGGGATGTGCGAGGCCCGGTTCGGGGTACGTCTCGGGAGACTGTCCGGCGAAGCGGCCGCGAGATGTACGACCGGCTTCGCACGTACCTGATCGTGGCGATGCAGGCGGGTCTGGCGGCCGGCCTGGCGTGGTTCGTCGCGGACACTGTCCTGGACAACGCGCAGCCCTTGTTCGCGCCCGCTGTGGCGATCGGCGTGATAGCGGGAGCCATCGGCCACCGGCTCCGGCGGTCGGGTGAACTCATTGCCGGGGTGGTCGTAGGCGCCTTCGTCGGGCACTGGTTGATCCGGCTCACCGGAACAGGGCCGGCGCGAACCGGCCTGGTCGTGGCACTGGCCATCTCGGTGGCGGTCCTGTTCCGGGGCGGCGGCGCCACCATGGCGCAGGCAGGAAGCACGGCCGTGCTGCTGGGACTGGTGACGGGGGGACCGGATCTGGCGGTGCCGAGAACGGCGAGCGCTCTGGTCGGTGGCGTTGCCGCCCTCGCCGTGGCGCTGCTGATCCTGCCGCTCAACCCGCTGCGCGTGGTGCGCCGGGCGGCCGGTCCGACGGCGAATCTCTTCGCCGATCAGCTCACCGCCGCGGCGCAGGCGCTGACCAGCCGTGATCTCACGCGGGCCGATGAAGCCTTCCGCGCCTTCGCCGCCGGCTAGGCGCAGCGACAGCAGACTGCGGAGATGCTTGCCGCAGCGGGAGAGGTCGCCGCGCTCTCCCCCTGGCGCAGGCGACGGTTGGGCATGACCCGTCGGTATCAGTGCGCTGCCGAGCACCTCGACAACGCCTACACCAGCGGCCGCGAGATGATGCGGTGGAGCGTGGCGACCATCCGCGAGGACGAGCCGGTGCCGGCGAACGTTCCAGCCGCGCTCGAGCACTTCGGCGAGGCGCTCAGGCTGCTGCATCGTGACTTCCTCGTCGGACGGGAGCCGGAGCCGACGCGCGCCCGAGCACTGCAGGCGATCGGGGAAGCCGACGAGGCGTGCGCCCAGGGCCTGGAGTTCTCCGGGAACGCCGTCGTCGCACAGTTGCGCGCCGCCGTCAGCGAGCTGCTGCAGGCGTCTGGACTGTCGGAGGCCGAGGCCAACGAGCAGGCGGGCCTGACAAGGCACGGTTGAGAAGGGACGCCTCGGGGCGGCGCTCCCCGCACCGTCGAGGTGGCTCAGTGTCCGAAGCGACGCCAGGCGTCGTCGGCCACCGCGTTGACGCTGTCGCCGGCGGCAGTGAGGTCTGCGGCGGTGAACCGTTCCGCTTCGCCGGCGCGCCAGCGGACCGCTCGGTGCGCGAGATCGGCGTACTCGGGGAACAACTGCGCGAGGTACTCGCCTGCCGCGGCCTTCGAGATGATGTCACCGTGGGCCAGCGTGTAGTGCAATCGCGCGGGTCCGAGCACGAACCAGGGGACGATCTTGCCGTCCATCACGGCGTCGGGGGCCACGCCGGCAAGCTCTGACGGGAAGGTCGCCACCGCCGGCTGCCAGTACTCCCGCAGGTTGTCGAGGTTGTAGCGGCGCAACTGCTCCGGATCGACTCGTACCCCCAGCTCTGCGACGGCCGGGCCGCGGATCGGGATGCCGTACCGCTGCAAGGTCAGCCACAGCACCGGCGTGAGCTCGCCGCAGGGCTTGCCGGTCGTGAACTCGCCGTTGACCAGGAAGGGCACGGGCCGCCGGTCGGTCGGCCAGGACCGCGCCAGCGTGGGCTCGAGGTAGACCCCGTCGAAATGGGGTGACCGAGGCATGTCGGCGTGGATCTTCGCGAGCTGGGCGAGGTCCTCGGCGGTCGCCGGACGCGATGTCATGATCACTGTGTCGACGTCACTCGCGCCGGGCTGCCAGGCGCCGAGCGCGGCGGACCCGACGACGTAGAGGTGTCGCACGTAGCCGGGAAGTGCCTGATCGACCGCCCGGAGATACCTGCGCGTCCGCTCCTCGATCACGCGAGTGACCGTAGCAACCGGCAGAATGGCGGCGGAGGTGATCGATATGGTCGACCGGGAAAGCGTGCCCAGGCTGTGCTCGGTGGTGCTCGACTGCACTGCCGCCAGGTCCCTCGCGGAGTTCTACCGATCTCTGTTGGGCCTCGTCTACCGGCCTGGTGACGAGCCGCCGGAAGCGGGGCAGGCGGATGAGCGTGGTCGCGACTGGCTCGTGCTGAGGGCCCCCGACGGCGGTACCCAGCTGGCCTTCCAGCAGGTCGACCAGCTGCCGGAGACGACCTGGCCGGAGAACCGGGTGCCGCAGCAGCTGCACCTGGACCTGACCGTGGCGTCGGTCGAGGAGTTGCAGGTGCAGCACGAGCGCGTCATGCGCCTCGGTGGCCGGCTGCTGTACGACCGCAGCGACGACCCCGACGAGCCGCTCCGCGTCTACGCCGATCTGGCCGGTCACCCGTTCTGCATCTTCGTCGGCTAGTCACCGGAGGGCTGGTGTCGATGTTCCGCACCCCGCAGGTCGTTCTCTTCAGCGCCGACGTCCCGCGCGCCGTGGCGTTCTACACGCGGCTGGGCTTCACCGAGACCTTCCGGGTGCCGACCGACGGTGAGCCGATCCACGTCGACCTGACCCTCGACGGCTACCGGATCGGTATCGCATCGGTCAGCTCCACCCGGGACGACCATGGCCTCGATCCGCTGCCCGACGGGCAGCGGGCCGCCGTGATCCTCTGGACCGACGACACCGCCGCCGCCTGGGCCCGGCTCACCGTCGAAGGCGCTCCCACCCTCGCCGCGCCGCACCCCTGGCTCGACCGCCTCCTGATCGCCTGGACCGCCGACCCGGACGGCAACCCGATCCAGATCGTCCAGCACCTCTAGGTGAGGCACCGGCCTAGCCGACGTGCGGGGGACCGGCGCGCTCGGGCGGCCCGACCGCGCCCGTCACCACCCCGTCGGCCACCGGTGTTGATCAGTCGTGCGGGTACCAGCGCAGCTCGACGACGTTGCCGTCCGGGTCGCGGACGTACAGCGAGGTGGCCGAGCCCCGGGCGCCGAACCGGCCCACCGGCCCCTCGACCACGTCGAAGACGCCGGCGGCGATCACCTCGTGCCAGTCGAGCGGCGCGACCACCAGGCAGAAGTGGTCGACGTTCGCCGAGCCCCGCCGACCGTGGACCAGGTCGATGATCGTTCCGGCGTCGACGCGCACCGAGGGGAAGGGCACCTTGCCGGCCCGCCACTCGTCGACGCGTACCGGGGCCAGGCCGAGCGGTCCGCAGTAGAACTCCAGCGCGCGCTCGACGTCGGCGACGGTGAGCACCAGATGGTCGAAGCCGGTCACCCGTACGGTGCTCACGCCGCCTCCCGGGCGGACGCCTGGCGCAGCCAGTCGCCGAACAGGGCCGGGTCGACCTCGTCGGCGGCCCGCAGCTTCACCGACGCCATCGACCGGGCGCCCGGCAGCAGCCGGCCGGACGGGTCGTCGACCTGCTGGCCGTGCCAGAGCCCGAAGGTCAGGTACGACGGGTACGCCTTGACCAGGCAGACCGGGTCCCGTCCCGGCCGGTCCCCGCGACCCCAGACCGGGTGGCCGTGCCAGACGGCGCCGGTGGCGCCAGGCAGCGCCGCCTCGATGACCGGCCGCAGCTTCGCGGCGACCTCCCGCAGTGGCTCGTCGAGCCCGGCGAGGTATTCGGTGACGGTGGTCGTACTCATTGCGCACTCCTCGGCGTAGCGACTTCTCTGCCGGCTCCAGCCTGGTCGGAGCGGGGAACGCGACCAAGCCGCGATCGGACTACGATCGTTGAACCGGATTCAACGATGGGAGTCCGGGTTGCTGGAGCGGCACGAGGTCGAGACCTTCCTGACCCTCGCCGAGGAGCTGCACTTCGGGCGGACCGCCGAGCGGTTGCGGGTCACCACCGGGCGGATCAGCCATGTGGTGAAGAAGCTGGAACGGCGGATCGGCGCGCCGCTCTTCGAGCGCACCAGCCGGGTCGTCCGCCTCACCCCGATCGGCCACCGGCTCGCCGACGATCTGCGACCGTTGGTCGCCGGGATGGAGGACGCGGTACGGCGGGCCGTCGAGGCCGGACGGGGCGTCACCGGCGAGCTGCGGGTCGCCTTCCTCGGCGAGTGGACCGCGCCGGTGCTCCTCCGCGCGGTCAACCTGTTCCGCGAGCGGCACCCCGACTGCGAGGTGCACGTCCACGAGGCGCAGCTGGCGAACTCCCGGTCCGGCCTGGTGGACGGCTCGATCGACGTACTCATCGCCGCGTACCCGTTCGACGGCATGGCCAACGGCCCGGCGCTGCTGTCGGAGGGTCGGGTGCTGGCGGTGGCGGCCGGGCATCCGCTGGCCGGCGCGGAGTCGGTGTCCCTGGAGGTCCTCGCCGACCACCCGGTGGTGCAGTACCCGGCGGTGACCTCGGCGGAGTTCAAACGCGACCGCACCCCGGGCCGCACGCCGTCCGGGCGTCCGGTGCCGAGGGGACCGGTCGGCAACACCTTCTCCGAGATGCTCTCGCTGGTCGCGATGGGCCGGGGCGTGCTGCCGGTCGGCGAGCACACCCGCCGGTACTACCCGCGCCCGGACGTGGCCTACGTGCCGATCCACGACGCACCGCCCATCCGGCGGGGTCCGGTCTGGCTGGAGACGAACACCACCGAGCGGGTACGTGAGTTCGTCCGCGCCGCGGCGGACAGCGCGCGCCGAGGGTGACTGGCAGGATGCCCGGCATGCGGGTGCTGGACGAGATCCGGGCGCTGGTCGAGTCGATCTCGCCGCTCGACGAGCTGGAGGCGGCGCACCGGGCGCAGTGCCTCGACTGGCTGGCGGCGACCGACGACGTCTTCCGGCGGGCGAAGCCCCGTACTCCGTCGCCGCACCTCGTCGCGTACTTCCTGCTGCGCGACGCCACCGACGGCGGCGTCCTGCTGGTCGACCACCGCAACGCCGGCCGGTGGCTGCCCACCGGCGGCCACGTGGAGCCCGGCGAACATCCGGCGCAGACCGTACGCCGGGAGGTGGTCGAGGAACTGGGCGTGCCGGCGGTCTTCCCGCCAGAGCCCGGTGAGCGCCCGCTCTTCCTCACCGTCACGCCGACGGTCGGCCCGCCCGAGGACCGGCACGTCGACGTGAGCCTCTGGTACGTGCTGGCGGGCCGTCGGGATCAGCCGCTCATGCCCGACCCGGGGGAGTTCCGTGCCGTCCGGTGGTGGACACCCGCCGAGGTGGCCGCGGCGGACCCGGCCACCCTCGACCCGCACCTGCCCCGGATGTTGACCAAGCTGGCGGCCGGCTGACCGGAGGGCTCAGCCGCTGGCGAGCGTCGACAACCGGTCGGCGTCGCGCCGGGGCAGGGTGGCCAGGGCGATCCCGAGCAGCGCGCTCACCGATCCGACCAGGAAGAACAGTGAGAAGGTCGGCTGGCCCAGCCACTCCCAGAGCGGATGCCACTGCGGGTGCGGCTCGGCCCGGTGGTGGCTCACCAGCGCCGGCACGGACACCAGGACCGGCACCCACCAGAGGAAGAGCGTCACCCCGAAGAGGACCTTCACCACCGCCCGGGCCGGGTGGGGCGTCTCGGTGCGCCGGCTCGCCCAGCCGAGGACCAGCCAGCCGGCCAGCGCGCCGAGCAGCCCGCCGCCGATCGCGGCCGGGAGGACCAGCGGCGGCGTGGTGCGGCGCAGGCCGATCGACAGGTACGGGGACTCGGGCTCCGGCCGCGAGTTGACCGTGACGGTGAGGAGGGTGTCCCCCCGGCTGGCGTCGAGGGTGGTCCAGGTGACCGGCACGAAGGAGCCGCAGAGCTTGTCGGCGCAGTTCTCGAAGGTCTCCGCCGCCGACTGGTCGAGGTGCCAGCCGGCTTCCCGGAGCCGACGCTGGGCGACCGCGACCATCTGCTCGGGCGGGGCGGGCGGCGGGCCGGCAGCCCAGGCGTCGGTGGCGGTCTGCTGGTACTCCCCGCCGTCGCCGAGGAGCACGTTGTCCAGGGCTTGCAGGGTCAGCGGCTGGGTGTAGTACCCGAAGAACGTCGACGGGGTGGTGATCTCGTCCGGTTCGCGGTCGGCAGCACGGTCCGGAAGACCGCAGCGGTCTCGGCGCGGCCCGACAGCGGTCGGGCGGTCTCCCAGGCGACCCGGGCGGACAGTGCCGCGCTGAAGAGACCGCAGACGACCGCGGCCAGCACCGCCCAGGCGACGACCGTCCTGCTGGCCGGTCGGCCGAGCCGGCAGCGCATCCCGTTGCCGATCAGGTCGACGGCCTCCCGCAGCCGTGGCCTGGTCCGTCCGGGCGGTGCGGTGTCGAGCAGCAGGGCGACCAGCTCCTCGCCGCGCTCCCGCCGGTAGGCGCGCGGATAGCAGCACAGCAGGCGGCGGTAGCGGCGCGCGAGCGGGTCGCCGGTCGATGCCATGGCCTTCCCTCCGGGGGCTCGGTCTCGCCTCGGTGGTGCGGGGTGCGGTCCCGCCGACCGGCGGGACAGGGATGGTGCCGCGTGGTTCGGGTGGGTGGCGGTTCAGGCGGTGCCGGGGCGGAACGCGCGCAGCCGGGCCTCGGCTGCGGTGGCGAGCTGGCGCAGCCGGCTGGCCTCGGCCCCGAGGGCGGCGTGCCCCTCGGAGGTGAGACGGAAGTAGCGGCGCCGCCGACCGTCCACGGTCTCCTCCCGGTCGGGCTCCACCAGGCCCTCGGCGGTGAGCCGGTCCAGCGCGGTGTAGAGGGTGCCGGGGAGCAGGGTCACCCGCTGCTCGGACAGGACGGCGACGTCCTGGACGATGCCGTAGCCGTGCCGTGGACCGCCGGCGAGCGCGGTGAGGATCAGGAAGGTCGGTTCACGCATCGCCGCCATGCGCCGGATCATATACAGATGATCGATGTATGAACAGGCCCGTGTCGGGTGGCCCGGGCCGGGTCGGGCCGTACCCTGGCGATCATGCGGATTGGCATCGTGATCCTTCCCGACCAGCGCTGGTCGGAGTCGCAGCGCCGCTGGCGCCAGGCGGACGAGTGGGGCTTCGACCACGCCTGGACGTACGACCACCTGGGCTGGCGCGACCTGGTCGACGGCCCCTGGTTCGACTCCATGGCCACCCTGACCGCCGCCGCGACGGTGACCTCCCGGATCCGGCTCGGCACCCTGGTCGCCTCGCCGAACTTCCGGCACCCGGCGGCCTTCGCCCGGCAGGTCACCGCCCTCGACGACGTGTCCGCCGGCAGGGTGCTGCTCGGGCTCGGGGCGGGCGGCATCGGGTTCGACTCGGCCGTGCTGGGCGGCGAGACCCTGCCGCCCCGGCAGCGGGTGGACCGCTTCGGCGAGTTCACCGAGCTGCTCGACCTGGTGCTGCGGGAGGACGGCACCACCTGGCGGGGTGACTGGTTCGCCGCGGTGGACGCCCGCAACAACCCGGGCTGTGTGCAGCAGCCCCGGGTGCCGTTCGTGGTGGCCGCGAACGGTCCCCGGTCGATGCGGCTGGTGGCCCGCTTCGGGCAGGGCTGGGTCACCACCGGCACCGGCGGCGACGACCTGACGAGCTGGTGGGACGGGGTGGGGCAGCTCTGCGCCCGGCTGGACCAGACGCTGGACGCCGCCGGTCGGGACCCGGCCACCGTGGACCGCTACCTGTCGCTGGACTCGGCGCCGGCCTTCTCGCTGAGCAGCGCCGACTTCTTCGCCGAGCAGGTGGCCCGGGCGGCGGCGCTCGGCTTCACCGACGTCATCACGCACTGGCCCCGGGCCAGCAGCTGGTACGCCGGCGACGAGGCCGTCCTGGTGGACGTCGCCACCCGCCTCCTGCCCGAGCTGCGCACCGCCTGACCCGGCCCTCTCAGGTGCTGAGGTCTCCGGTGGCGACGCCGCCGTCACCCCCGGAGACCAGCCGGAAGCGCAGGCAGGCGATCTCGGTGTCGTCGGTGACCGGGGTGCCGACGCGCGCCCAGTAGGCGGCGTGCCCCGCCCGCCACTCCTCGATCGAGCGGTCGCCCTCGCCCTCGGCGCGGGCGAAGTCCCACGGGACGTCGGCGAAGCGGACCACCTCGACGCCGGTGACCTCGACGACCCCGGCGAGGGCGTCGGCGTCGTCCAGCAGGACGAGCCGTTCGCCGGCGTGCTCCAGCTTCTCGCCCTCCTCGGCGTACTCGGTGAGCAGGGTGGCGGTCGCCGTCTTCACCCCGGCCAGCACCAGGGTGTTGAGGTCGGTCCGCATCCGCCCCGGGGTGCCGAGGGCGAGCGTGCGCAGTCCACCGATCCGAGGCCACATCCTGCCGACGTTACCCAGCGCCGATTTCCCGTCGTGGGGAATCGGCGACGGCGGCTACGGTGAGGGCCGGCGGAAGGAGCTCGACCATGGCGGACCGGCGCGCGGTGCTCATCCCCGGCCGGGGCTACGACACCCGGTACCCGCTCTTCGCGTACACCGGTGAGGCGCTGCGGCGGACGGGCTTCGACGTCCACGAGATCACCTGGGCGGCGCCGGAGCGCTTCGCCCCCGACCGGGACGGCCCGGCCGCCGCCGCCGGGTGGGTCGTCGAGCAGGTCGAGCCGGCGCTGGGCGAGCGGACCGACCTGCTGGTCGGCAAGTCGCTCGGTTCGCTGGCCGCCCCGCTCGCCGCCGACCGGGGACTCGCCGCCGTCTGGCTGACCCCGCTGCTGCACCGGCCCGAGGTGGTCGACGCGCTGGCCCGGACCACCGCGCCGTTCCTGCTGGTCGGCGGCACCGCCGACCCTTCTTGGGACGGTGCCGTGGCGCGCCGGCTCACCCCGTACGTGCTGGAGGTCCCCGACGCCCACCACGGGATGCTGGTGCCGGGTCCGCTGGCCCGCTCGGCCGAGGTGCTGGGCCGGGTCTGCACCGCCGTGGAGGAGTTTGTTCAGATCAGCTGGCCGGCGTAGCCGGCGGCGGCGAGCACCCGCTCGTCGCCGGTCGCCACATGCGCCCCTGCGCCGATCGTCGGACCTCAAGCGCGCTTCAGGTCAAGCGGTCAGCTGGGCGGCGTCGAGCAGCCCGTGCAGGCGCAGTTCCCGGCTCACCTCGGGCGGCAGTCCCGCACCACGGCCGAGGCGCCGAGCCAGGTGGCGCCCCGGACGGCGCATATCTCCCGGATCGCCCGCAGCTGGGCCCCGGTGGCGACCCAGTCGTCCACCGCCAGCACCCGGTCGTCCGGGCCGAGTCGCCGGTCCACCACGGCCAGGTCCACCTGGCGGCCCCGGAAGTCGGGGTCGCTCCGGGACCAGGTCAGCGGCCCGGCCGGCAGCCGCCCGTCGCCCGGCTTGTGTGCCGGCGCGAAGCCCACCCCGAGGGCGGTGGCGGCGAGCGGGCCGAGCATCAGCCCGGTGACGGCCGGGGCCACCACCACGGTCGGCCGGGCGTCCCGGAACGGTGCGGCCAGGGCCGGCCCGAGCCCGGCCAGCACCCGCGGGTCGCGCCACCAGCCGGAGATGTCGCTGACCAGGTGGCTGCTGCCCGGCCCCGGATCGACCCAGCGGAACAGCTCGATCAGACGACGGCGCAGCTCATCGGCCATCCGTCCATCCTCACCCATCGCTGCCACGCCGCCCGGCGCTGGCCCGTCCGGCCCCCGCGACGTCGGATGATCGGCTACACGTATCCCTGCAATTCCGGCCATACCACCATGATCACGTTGACTTCGGAAGTGCTTCTCTCGTTACGGTCCGACCCGGTTTGTTCAGCTGACGAAAGGACCGGTCCGGTGGCTGGTAGGCACTCCCGTACCCGCATGTTCTCCTCGCCGGCCGGCATCGCCGCCACCGCCGCCGTGGGTGTCGTGCTCGCCGTCGGCGGCACCGTCGGCGCCGTGCAGCTGACCTCGGGCGAGGCGGCGGCCCCCGTCGTCGCCGACACCGTGCCGGCCGCGGTCAGCCCCAGCGCCACCAGCTCGCCGAGCGCCACCGCGTCCCTCACCGCCAGCCCGTCGCCGACCGTCACGGCCAGCCCGAAGGCCACCCGGTCCGCCCAGGCGGCCTCCCGGTCTAGGACCCGCACCGCCACGCCGAAGCCGAGCGCCACGACGAAGAAGGCCGCCCCGAAGAGCACCGTGGTGGACAGCGGCTCGTGCGGCGCGTCCTTCTACGACGAGGGCCAGATGACGGCCAACGGCGAGACCTTCAACCCGGACGCGCTGACCGCCGCGCACAAGACGCTGCCCTTCAACACCCGGGTCCGGGTCACCAACCCGGACAACGGCAAGTCGGTGACCGTCCGCATCAACGACCGTGGCCCGTTCATCGAGGGGCGCTGCCTCGACCTGTCCCGCGCCGCGTTCGAGACCATCGCTTCGGTGAGCCTGGGTGAGCTGACGGTGAAGTACGAGGTCCTCGGCTGACGGCGATCGGCTCGCCGTGACCGTCCGGCCGGTTGGAACACCCTCAATCGAGGGGTCAGGTTCGTTCACCGGTTCACGTCCATCAGGCATGCTGTCCCTCGTACGCACGCATGCCTTCCAGTCGGGCCGCGGCCCGCTGAGTCCCGGATCCCGCGCCGGCGTCGGCGCGGCCCTCGGCCTGCTCACGATCATCTCGGCGGTGGAGCTGGCCGACGGCCGGGAGGCGCACTACGTGGCGCTGATGATGGCCGCCCCCATCCTGGCCGCCGTGTTCGCGTCCTGGCGGGTGGTGCTCGGGATCGGCCTGGTCGCCGCGGTGCTCGGGGCCAGCTTCGCGCTGACCGAACCCACCCCGTCGCTGGTCACCGCCGTCGACCTCGCCGGGATCGCCTTCGCCAGCGGGATCGCGGCGTCGGTGGCGGCGCTGCGGCAGCGGCAGGGCGAGCAGATCGCCGAGTTGTCGAAGCTGGCGTCGGTCGCCCAGCAGGCGGTGCTGCGACCGCTCGGGCCCCAGGTGGGCACCCTCGCGGTGGCCGCCCGGTACATCTCCTCGACGGCCACCGCCGAGATCGGCGGCGACCTCTACGAGGCCATCGACACCCCGTACGGCGTCCGCATGATCATCGGGGACGTCCGCGGCAAGGGGCTGGACGCGGTCCGGCTGGCGAGCATCGTGCTGGGCTCGTACCGGCACGTCGCGTACGAGCGGGCCGACCTGCGCGCGGTGGTGGCCGACCTGGACCGGGCGGTGGCCCGCAACGTGGGCGACGAGGACTTCGTCACGGCGGCCGTGGTGGAGGAGCGGGGCGGCACGCTGACCATCGTCAACTGCGGCCACCCGTCACCGCTGCTGCTGCGCCGGGGCGCGGTGATCCCGCTGGAGCCGCCGGCGCCCGCCCCGCCGCTGGGGTTCATGCCGGTGGTGCGCCCCCGAGTGGAACGGCTGGAACCCGGCGACCGGCTGCTGCTCTTCACCGACGGACTCGGTGAGGCCCGGCGCGACGGTGAGTTCTTCCCGACCGCCGACCGGGCCTGGCGGCTGCTCGGGCACGGCACGGTCGGCGACGGCCTCGCCTCGCTGGAGACCGCCCTGGTGGAGTGGGTGCACGGGCGGCTGGACGACGACATCGCCCTGGTCCTGATGGAGTACACCGGCCCGCGCACCGGGGCGACCGTACCGGTGCCGAGCTGGGAGGTCGGCGCGGCGGAGGCGTGAGTCGCCCCGCCCCTGCGCCGTCCTGCCGTGCGCCGAACGAGAGCCGAACCGCAGGTGTGTAATCGCCGTCACTTCCCTGATCGGCTTGTCGGTAGCTACCGGTGAGTAATACAGTCGGGGTTACTGATCGGTAACACCTGTCCGGAAGCGGGGCCAGCGAGCATGACCCACTACAAGAGCAACCTTCGGGACCTCGAGTTCAACCTGTTCGAGGTCTTCGGGGCGGACCGGACGTTCGGCCAGGAGCCGTACTCGGACCTGGACGTCGACACCGCCCGCAGCTTCCTCTCCGAGGTCGACCGCCTGGCCCGCGAGGACCTCGCGGCCAGCTACACGGACAGCGACCGCAACCCGCCGGTCTTCGACCCGGCCACGCACACCGCGCCGCTGCCGGAGTCGTTCAAGAAGTCGTACCAGGCGTTCATGGACTCCGAGTTCTGGCGGCTGGACCTCCCCGACGCCCTCGGCGGCACCAACGCCCCGCGGGCGCTCTGGTGGTCCCTCGCCGAGCTGGTGCTCGGCGCGAACGCCCCGATCTGGATGTACGCCTCCGGCCCGTCCTTCGCGCACGTGCTGCACGTCGAGGGCACCGAGCAGCAGAAGAAGTGGGCGCGGCTCTTCATCGACAAGCAGTGGGGCTCCACCATGGTGCTCACCGAGCCGGACGCCGGCTCGGACGTGGGCGCCGGTCGGACCCGCGCGATCCAGCAGCCCGACGGCTCCTGGCACATCGAGGGCGTCAAGCGCTTCATCACCTCGGGTGAGCACGACCTGACCGACAACATCGTCCACTACGTCCTGGCCCGTCCGGTCGGCGTCGAGGGCGTCGGCGGTCCGGGCACCAAGGGCCTGTCGCTCTTCGTGGTGCCGAAGTTCCACTTCGACGAGACCACCGGCGAGCTGGGCGAGCGCAACGGCGTCTTCGCCACCAACGTCGAGCACAAGATGGGCCTGAAGGTCTCCAACACCTGCGAGGTGACCTTCGGCGAGCACGGCGTGCCGGCCAAGGGTTGGCTGCTGGGCGAGAAGCACGACGGCATCCGGCAGATGTTCATGATCATCGAGTACGCCCGGATGATGGTCGGCACCAAGGCGATCGCCACCCTCTCCACCGGCTACCTGAACGCCCTGGAGTACGCCAAGAACCGGGTGCAGGGCGCCGACCTGATCCAGCAGGCCGACAAGACCGCCCCGCGGGTGACCATCACCCACCACCCGGACGTGCGCCGCTCGCTGCTGCTGCAGAAGTCGTACGCCGAGGGCCTGCGCGCGCTGGTCTGCTACACCGCCAGCTGGCAGGACAAGGTCGCCATCGCCGAGGCGGCCGGCGACGAGAAGGCCACCAAGCTGGCCAAGCGGGTCAACGACCTGCTCCTTCCGCTGGTCAAGGGCGTCGGCTCGGAGCGCGCGTACGAGCTGCTGGGTCACGAGTCGCTGCAGACCTTCGGCGGCTCCGGCTTCCTCCAGGACTACCCGCTGGAGCAGTACGTCCGCGACGCCAAGATCGACACCCTGTACGAGGGCACCACCGCGATCCAGAGCCTCGACCTGATCTTCCGGAAGATCGTCCGGGACAACGGCAAGGCCCTGATGGCGGTCGCCGGCGAGATCCAGGAGTTCATCGCCACCGAGGGCGGTAACGGTCAGCTCAAGGAGGAGCGGCAGGCGCTGGGCAAGGCGCTCGCCGAGATCCAGACCATGCTCGGCGTGATGACCGGCTGGCTCGGCGAGGCGCAGGGCGGCGACACCCGCAGCCTCTACAAGGTCGGCCTGAGCAGCCGCCGCTTCCTGCTGGCCATCGGTGACCTGGTCGTCGGCTGGCTGCTGCAGAAGCAGGCGGACGTGGCCCTGCGCGCCCTGGCCGGCGAGGTCTCCGCCGCCGACAAGGCGTTCTACACCGGCAAGGTGGCCGCCGCCCGGTTCTTCGCCCGCGAGGTGCTGCCCCGCATCGGCGCCGACCGGCGGATCATCGAGGGCGCCGACCTGGAGATCATGGACCTCCCGGAGGAGGCGTTCTGATCCCCTCCGGGGCGATCAGCCCGGTTCGATTCTGACGGCGGCGGCCGGCGA